>SYBH01000158.1 GCA_005787345.1 Actinomycetota bacterium | reverse complement strand
GGCCCGGGCCCGACCGGCCTTCGTTACTGCATGAACTCTGCGTCGCTTGATCTCAAACCAGTCCAGGGTTAACGAACAGCGCGACTAACGCGCCAACAAGCGACGACGCAAATGATCGAGCACCGTAATGACGGTGAACTGTCGTGTTTGTTCACGGTTGAACGGGAACTTTGCCATCGATGTTTCGGTTACTCCGTCGAGGGTCGTTGCCATAAAGACCGTTCCCACCGAAATGCCTTCTTGCTCATCGGGTCCGGCAACGCCAGTCACGGCAATACCAACGTCGGAGTTGAGCACTCGACAGGCACCTTCGCTCATTGCGCGCACCGCGTCGTCGCTTACAACGGGACCAACAGGTACGCCAAGAACATCGAACTTCACCGAGCTCGCGTAACTCACAACGGAACCTTGCAGGACATCGCTTGCGCCTGGAATCGAAACTAAACGACTGGCAATCAACCCACCTGTGAGAGATTCCGCCAAACCAAGTGTAAGTCCGCGTTCGCGAAGGAGGTTGAGCACGACTTCCTCCATCGTCTGATCTTCTGTCGAGAAGACATAGTTGGCGAGGATCTTCGCAACCTCATCAATCTCCGCAGCAACAACCGCATCGGCGAGTTGTGCGGTATCGGCTTTTGCTGTGACGCGAACTTTCAGTCCTTCAATGCCGCTCGCGAGAAATGCGATCGTGGCGGTGCCCGTTCGGTCAAGTTCAGCAAGACGATCGGCCAACATTTCAGCGATACCGGATTCGCTATGACCCCACGTGCGAATGGTGCGGCTTCGGATAACTCCGGTATCGCCGGCGCGACGGCGAAGTTCCGGAATGACGGTGCCCTCGATCATTTCTTTCATCTCGTAGGGCACGCCGGGCACCGCAAAGATGACTTTGTCGCCGATCGGACACATAAGACCGGGAGCAGTGCCTGGCATTTGCGCGATGCGACTTGCACCTTGAGGAACCTGAGCCTGGCGAAGATTGTTCATCGGCATGCTTCGGCCGCGTGAACCGAAGATCTCATGGAGTCGTTCGATCACCTCAGGGTCTTCTACGAGTTCGACGCCCATGACCTCGGCAATGACGTCACGGGTGATGTCGTCCTGCGTCGGCCCAAGACCGCCACACACAATGACTGCATCGCTGCGATCAAGCGCTATCTCTAACGCGTCCCGGATGCGATCCCAGTTGTCACCAACCTTCACCTGCAAGAAGCAATCGATTCCGGCGAGTGCAAGTTGTTCACCGATCCACGACGAATTGGTATCGACAATCTGGCCGAGCAGAAGTTCCGTGCCTACAGCAACAACTTCGCAATTCATGTTCATCCCTTTCAGGGAGGGTCAGTACTAAGAAAATGATGGAGGGTTCAAACGCGTTATTCCGAAATGTTGAGAACAACCTTGCGCGCTCGAACTTTCCACGAAAAAAATGCGTCACCAACGGAGACAAGTGCGAGGGCAATGAGGTACCTGCTAGGCGTGATGGAGTGAAAGGCGAGGGTCATGGCGCCGCAGATGAGCGCAACTACAGCTGCTGCGAAGTGCACGCCGAAGGTTGACCACCGGGGAACTCGCTGATCAAACGCACTAATCAATGCAAGTCCAAGAAAGATCCCCATGTAGGCCGCCATCAGGATCACGACAACATTTGTCGGAACCTGAGAATCGCCGACCAGCAGAAACTTTGAAACCCCAACCGTCAACACGACGATTGCGAGTTGTAACAGAAGATGCGCCAACAGCCAGGCTTCTGCAGCTAGTGCGCCGGGCCGAATTCCCGCTTTCGGGACATCATCGAAGTACGCGGGCAAGAGTCCAAACAAAATGATGAACAACACGACAAGAGCAATGACGTCTGAGACGCTGATAGCTCCCATTGACATCTCTAACGCGGACTTTACAAATGACTCTCCCATCACCACCAGCGTTAAAAGTGCCGCCCGCTCTGCCAGTTGATGTGAATCGATTGTAGGGACAGGACGCCCTTCCGGCGAGGTGAGTGATGTCGGGATGAGAAGCAACAGAATCGCTGCGGCGAAGAGCACCGAATCGGGACCGTCAGGAATCATGACCCCAACCAGCATTACGAGTCCGGCGGCGATCAGGCGGTTTCGACGGGAACGAGCCCAGCTGCCGATCGGATCAGGCTGATTGACTAACCGATGATGGGAGTACGCAACGAGAAGAACGGCAACGAGGTACACCGCACCCACGAGGTCTGTCGTTGAGTCCCGCTGAACAAATGCCAGCGTGGCAACGAGGATGAGTAACATCTGAGCAAAAATGAGGCCACGTTGGCCGAAATCATCACGACGTTCGACATTCATCAATACCGTGGTGTGAAACCACAGCAACCAAAGAATCGCGAACATCAAGCCACAGTTGCGTGCTGTCGACCACGTCGCATCATTCGTAAACTCGTTTGACAAGACCATTATTGATGCAACAAAAATAAGGTCGTAGAACAATTCAAGGAAGCCATCAGGTTCTTGGCCCTGCTTTTCAGAAGCCACTGAGGTGCTATCGCCCATGGATGCAGATGGTAGGGCGCACTAGGCCAGGTCGGTGGCCTGAGGCTCCATCGAGGTGGCGGCACGGCTTCCATCCCATACGTACTGAAAGGCGCTGAAGACAGCGAGGAATGTCGCGAGGTAGAGCAACCCATCGCCAAGCCAGAGGTAATCGGTCGTAAGCGGGAAGAGCACCGCACCCACCGCCAACGATTGAACGAGCGTCTTGAGCTTCGCCGATTTACGAGCAGGCATCGCCAAACCACGGCGACCCCACCACATGCGATAGAGGCTGATGAAGACTTCCCGAACGGCGATCGCCGCGACAGGCCACACCGGGAAGCGATCGACAGCAACAAGAGAAAAGAGAGCGCCAAGAACCAGCACCTTGTCGGCCAAGGGATCAAGAAATGCCCCGCTTCGAGTCGTGCCATGACGACGAGCGATCCAGCCGTCAACACCGTCAGTGAGGGCAAGCGCCGTCCACAGCCCCCACACGAGCCAGCCGCTTGGGCTGTCACTGATCATCGCGAAAAGCAATGGTGACACCAAAATGCGCAGCATGGTGACGTAGTTCGCCGGAGTTGCAATTGCCGATGGGCCGTAGGACGGATCGCTCATGAGTCGGCGTCCTCAACAGGTGCTGCGCCATTGGCCACGAGGTCGGGACCAAGAGCATTGACGATGGTTACGGTCGCGAAACTTCCCTGTTCGAGGTCGGGGGCAACCATCACGATGCCGTCAATTTCAGGGGCTTCACGCCACGTTCGACCACTACCCGGACTGTCCACGAGTACTTCGACCACCGAGCCAATCATTTCGTCACGTTTTGCGGCAGTTATTTGATCCTGCAGTGAAGTGAGTTCGGCAAGTCGTTCGGCAACGAGATTCTCGGGAACCTGATTTTCAAGACCCGCTGCAAAAGTGCCCTCTTCACGGGAGAACGGAAAGAACCCGCACCAATCGAGACCCACTGATTCGACAAAATCAAGAAGCTGATCGTGATCCTCTTCGGTCTCACCGGGATAGCCAACAATAAAGTTTGAACGAAATGCGGCGGCTGGTTCTCGTTCACGTATCGCTTCGATGCGCTTGGCGAACCGGTCGCCATCGCCCCAACGCTTCATGCCTCGCAACAGCGACGACGAAACATGTTGCAGTGAAAGATCGAAGTAAGGAACACCGCTGCCACAAATCGTGTCGATGAGTTCATCGGTGAGGTCGGATGGATAGAGATACAACAATCGGACGCGCTCGACGCGTTGCGACATTGCGTTCATAAGCGGAACGATTGCACGTTCTCCGACGCCTTGATCACGACCGTACGCAGCGAGGTCCTGCGCTACGAGAACAATCTCTCGGGCTTCAAGCGCATCTACCTCAGCGAGAATGTCGTCAACCGAACGTGAACGCTGCTTGCCTCGAAAGGATGGAATCGCACAGAACCCGCAGGCACGATCACAGCCTTCAGCAACCTTGACATAGGCCCACGGAGAGCTTGACTTCGGCCGAGGAAGATTCAGCAAATCAAATGGCGAAGTTTTTGAACCGCGAGTTGAGCCAAGTGTTACCGGAACTCCGAACCCAGCAACCGAATCAATTTCCGGAAGCGCTTCCGAAAGTTCTTCGCCGTAGCGCTCGGCCATGCAACCGGTGACGACAAGTCGGGCGCCGGGAGCGCGGACGGAATCGAGTCCGAGGATCGTGTCGATGGATTCCTGCCGGGCTTGTTCAACAAACGCGCATGTGTTGACCACCACGACGTCGGCCAACTCAGGGGATTCGGCCGGCACCAAACCGTCGGCCAGCATCGTTCCGACCAACTTGTCGGAGTCGACCTCGTTCTTGGGACAGCCGAGTGTTTCGATCCAGAAACTCTCGGTCATCGGTTCATCGTAGGCGTCAGTCCGCGCCGTCGAGTTCCTCGGGAGTCATCAGAACCGTTCGAGCCTTCGAGCCCTCGGACGGACCGACGACTCCGCGCTGTTCAAGCAGGTCCATGAGGCGACCGGCTCGAGCGAAACCAACCCGAAGTTTGCGCTGCAGCATTGATGTTGAACCAAGTTGCGAGCGAACCACGAGTTCCATCGCCTGGACCAATAAATCGTCATCGCTGTCATCGCCGCCGGCCATCGCTCCTGCGCCACTACTCGTCGATGAATCCTCGGATCCTTGGACGGTCTCGTCATAGGTGATGTCTGACGACTGTTGACGCCAGAAGGCAACAACAGCGCGAACCTCGTCTTCGGTGACCCATGCGCCTTGAATGCGCTGGGCGATGCTTGAGGATGGACCCAGCAACAACATGTCGCCACGGCCAAGGAGTTTCTCGGCACCACCCTGATCGAGGATGACTCGAGAATCAGCGAGGCTCGAAACCGCAAAAGCCAAACGTGCAGGAACGTTGGCTTTGATCACGCCGGTAATGACATTGACCGAAGGACGCTGAGTGGCGATCACCAAATGGATGCCGACTGCACGCGCCATCTGCGCGATTCGACAGATCGATTCTTCGACGTCGCGCGCCGCAACCATCATGAGGTCATTGAGCTCGTCGACTACGACAAGGATGTATGGAAGTCGATGAAATTCGAGACCCATGTCGGGATCGTCAATCACTTCGCCCCGGTCGAATGCTGCGTTGTAACCATCGATATCGCGGAATCCTCGATCAGAGAGGAGGTCATATCGACGCTCCATCTCTTTGACCGTCCATGCCAATGCGTTCGCAGCCTTCTTCGGGTTGGTGACCACTTGGGTCAACAAATGAGGAAGACGGTTGTACTGACCGAGTTCCACTCGCTTCGGGTCAATGAGGATGAGTCGCACCTGATCGGGAGTCGATCGCATCAAGATCGACGTAAGCAACGAGTTGATGCACGAGGACTTACCGGCACCAGTAGCGCCAGCAATCAGGATGTGAGGCATCTTCGAAAGATCGGCCAACACCGAACGTCCGTTGATGTCACGACCGATCGCAACTTCAAGTGCATTCTTCGCGGCCTTGGCTTCGGGCGACGCAAGAATGTCGCCGACAGCAACTAACTGGCGACTGTCATTCGGCACTTCAACACCGATGGCCTGTTTGCCAGGAATCGGAGCGAGGATCCGAACGTCGGGTGAGGCCATTGCGTACGCAATGTCCTTATGGAGGCTCGTGACCTTCGAAACCTTCACACCGGGAAGAAGTTCCAGTTCGTAACGCGTAACGGTCGGACCAACGACCATTCCGACAAGCTTGGTGTGCACACCGTGTTCGGCGAGTGCGGCTTCAAGAAGACGGCCGCGATCTTCAACCATCTTTTTATCGACTTGCTGCGCAACGCTGCGGTCAAGCATCTTGAGCGATGGCAACTTCCAGTTGACCTTGCGTTCCTTTAGAAGCGGCATGGTGAGCTGCTCGGACTTCGCCGGCGGCACATCGCCAGTTGGAACATGAATATCGAGTTCATCAGCAACGGGATCATCGTCGGAACCAGCGACAAACAACAGTGAGTCATCATCGAACGAATCGGCCGGTTCGCCTTCGGGGTCGATGAGTTCGGTGAGCATTGGCTCCGCCTCGTCATCCCATGCGTCCCCACCAATTGCACTGCCGTCGTAAAGGATCGGCACAATGGTGTCCTCGACATCGTCGCCGTCTTCGCCTTCGGACTTGAGTTCGAACAATGAGCCCATACTGCGCTTCATCACACCTTGCACAGGTTTGACACCATCGGCAGTTTTGCGCGCGGCAGTGCGCACAGAGATGCCAGTAGCAATCACGAGACCAACAACAATCAGCGCAATAAACACAAGGCCAGCGCCCCACACTGCGAGCGCCTTTTCAAGCGGTGCGCCAACAAGAGCACCGACATAGCCACCCGCAGCGATGAAGTCATCGAGAGGCATGCCAAATTCAGGACGACCCTGCGTCAGATGCAACAAGCCGGATACGGCGATGAAAATCAATGCAACGCCGACCCCAAGACGCCCAGCGGAAAATCGTGGAGTGCCCTGCGCATCTCGAGGGCCACGCAGTAGCAGTGCGCCACCAACGACGAGGACGGGCGGAAGGAAGACGCGGAGTCCACCAACAAGTGCACCGGCAACCTCTGCCAGTCCGCGGCCGAGCGGACCAGCAAGGTTGCCGTAGACGCCGAGAGCGGTCAGCAGCCCAAGTGCTACAAGCGCAACCCCCCATACGTCATGACCATGACCAGCGAATGCTTCACGAACCGGACCCGGAGGGCGAGCGGCGGCAGATGACCGACCCTTGGGCGCGGCGGAACGCCGCTTGGCACCGGGCTTCTTCGCGCTGGAGTTCTTGGTGGGCGCTTTGCGCGTTGAGGACGATCGTTTCGGAGGACTCTGTTTTGTGGCCACAGGGGTACGCGTTTCTGACGTGGCCCCTTCTCCGCTCGCCGCCTATGAGGTTACCCAACCCATCGGACATCGGTGCGGATAAGCCATGGCTTGCCCAAATAGCCCGAGATTTCGACCGTATCGGCAGTAGCGTGCCCTCAACAGGGGAAAGGACCATTAATGGCCATCAAGCGTTTACTCGCGATTTTGCTCGCGACTGTCCTCGGGTTCGCCGCAGTCGGCTGCTCATCAGACGATCAGAAGTCCTCATCAGCCAACGTGGGGGCGGTAGTGAAGGGGTCGCCGGACCTTCCGGACTTTTACGGCGTGCCCGATCCCCTGCCCGCAGGCAAGCCTGGCCAGCTCATCAATTCTGAAAGCGTCGATGCACCAGGGCTCAACGGAACAATGTCGCGAGTGATGTATCACTCAACCAACATCAATGGTCAGGACATCGCAGTCACTGGACTCATCCTCATCCCGAAGGGAACCGCGCCTAGCGGCGGTTGGCCGATCATTACCTGGGCGCATGGCACAACTGGTATCGCCGACGCGTGCGCGCCATCACTCAAGCCCGATGAGTTCGTCACGTTGGCGAACGGGCTACTCGATGCTGGCTACCTTGTTGTTGCCACGGATTATGAAGGCCTCGGCACCCCCGGTCGTCACCCTTACATTGTTGGTGAAAGCCAAGCCCGCGGCACCCTCGACATTGTGCGCATGGCTCAAACGTTCCCCAACGCAAACGCCTCAAAGCGGTATGTGGTTTGGGGTCATTCTCAGGGTGGACATGCAGCAATGTTCGCCGGATACATCGCCAAGACCTACGCACCTGAAATAGAACTCGTCGCCGATGTTGCTGGCGCCCCCCCTTCACAGTTGCTCCTTATCAATGCGGCACTACAAACCAGTCCGTACAAGCACTACATCGCAATGGTTGCTGCTGCCATGAATGCCGCGTATGGCGATCAGAAAGCTGATCTCACTCAGGTTCTTACCCCCGAGGGTCTCGACTTTTTAAAGAACATCGACACGATGTGCAGTGGCGATCTCGGCAAGGCTGCCGCCGGCCTCGATTTCACGAAACTTCAGAAGGCTGACCCGTCGACAATTCCTACTTGGAATCAACTCTTGAAGGACAACGACCCGGGGACCTTCACGGCGCCGATTCCCGTACCACTGCTCATCATCCACGGTGGAAACGATGAACAAATTCCCGTTGTTTCCTCCGCCGCATTGTTTGATCAACTGTGCAAGATCGGTCAGGTCCAACAACGTTGGGTGTTTGCCGATCAATCACATGCCGGCGTGATCGCTCCGTCATTCAGTTCCATGATCAGCTGGATTGGTAATCGATTCGCAGGCAAGCCGATGCCCGACCCCATTACTCCGACTGGAGCAGTCGTTCAGTCCTGCCCCAGTAGTTAATCGAGCAGGTCACCATGGTCGCGACATGTGGCCTCATAACCCGCGGTATGAACCTTCACACGCAAACGACGTCCGCACTCTGGACAGAACCGTGGTGGATCAAGTTCGCGCCGACACGCAATATCTGGATGTTTGGCTATCGCAGTGCCACACCAACGGCAGTACGTCGTGGTCACACTCAAATGGCCTTGGACAGCGCGCCGATCGGCATCTGAAGATCAGACAGCATCTGCAGATCTTCTTCGGGTGAGCGTCCCAACGTCGTCAGGTAGTTGCCGACGATGAGGGCGTTGATTCCGGAGGTGAGACCGAGTGCTTGAAGCTCCCGCAAGGTGACTTCACGTCCGCCCGCATAACGCAGGATGACCGACGGGAGTCCGAGTCGGAACAACGAGATCCAGCGAATGGCTTCGAGCGGTTCGGTAAGCGGAAGACCAGCGAACGGCGTACCGGGGCGCGGATTAAGAAAGTTCAGGGGAACTTCGGCGGGATCAACAGCACGCAATTGACCAATGAGTTCCAGACGCTGATCAATGCTTTCGCCCATCCCGAGAAGAACTCCGCAGCACAGTTCCATACCCTGCTCGCGAATGAGTTGGCAAGTGTCGAAACGTTCTGCCCATGTATGCGTTGTCACGACGTTTTCAAAGAAGGATTCTGCGGTCTCAAGGTTGTGGTTATAACGATGAACGCCAACCTCGGCGAATCGTTTTGCCTGTGCCTCGGTCACGATGCCGGCGCTTACAGCGACATTGAGGCCGACTTCGTCCTGGACAAGCGGAACAAGCTCGCAGATGCGATCCATGGTGCGTTCGTCCGGGCCACGGATGGCCAGCACGATGCAGAATTCCGTGGCACCAAGCGCAGCAGTTTCACGCGCAGCGGCAAGCACATCAGCGGTGTCAAGGAACGGCATGGCTTGCACTGGAGATTCGAACTTCGCCGACTGACTGCAGAAGTGACAATCCTCGGGGCAGCCACCGGTCTTGGCGGAAAGAATGCCTTCGACCTCGACCGTGTCGCCACACCATTCGAGACGGACTTCATGGGCAAGCGCTGCGAGGGCCGGCACTGCCGAATCAGGAACATCGGCGAGCACAGCGAGTTCCTCGAGGCTCAGTTGGCGACGATCATCGAGCAGAGCGACACCCGCCGCACGGATGGCAGCACGAGCCGCTGCAGGCGTAAGCCGCTCGCGTATCTCGGCAGGAACTTTCGGAGTGAGTGAGACGGGCACATCAGGCATGGCGCAAGGGTACGCGGCAAAAACCCTAGGGGCGAACGCCGGCTCAGGCTTCCATAACGACGGGCACGATCATCGGCCGCCGCTTGGTCTTTTCACTCACGAAACGGCCCGCCGCCCGCCGGACGACTCGCTGGACGTTCTCGATGTCGGTGCGACCATTGCGGAAGAGATCGGCAATAGCGTCTCTTACCTCGTCGGCGCACTGATCGAGCAGTTCCTCGGCTTCGGGGGCATGAACCCAGCCTCGGGTGATGATTTCGGGGCCAATCATGGTGGTGCCGTGTTCTATGTCGACACCAACGATGACCACTACGACGCCTTCTTCGGCAAGCACTCGGCGGTCGCGCAGAACGCCAGAACCGACATCGCCGATGATGCCGTCGACATAGAGATAGCCAGACGGCACCTGTGCTGTAGGACGAAGACCGGTGTCGTCGAGAGTCACTTGGTCACCATCGGTACACACGATGATCTTCGATGCAGCGACACCCATCGTGCGAGCCAACTTTGCGTGAGCAACAAGGTGGCGATACTCGCCGTGCACTGGAACGAAATGTTCGGGTCGAGTGATCGATAAGAACATCTTGAGGTCTTCAGCTTTGGCATGACCCGATGCATGGACATCGGAAATACCCGAGTGCACCACTTCAGCACCCGCACGCACCAAACCGTCAATGACTTTCGATACGTCTGTTTCATTACCCGGAATGGGGTGGGAACTCATGATGACGACATCAGAACCACTGAGCGTCAGCCACCGGTTCTCGTTGGCCGCCATGAGCGCGAGCGCCGACATCGGCTCGCCCTGCGAACCAGTTGAAATCACGCAAACTTTTTCAGGAGGAAGATCGCCTACATCGGCGATATCCATAAGGCGCGATTCAGGAATGTTCAACAAACCCATTTCGCGAGCCATACGCACGTTCTTCTTCATCGACATGCCCATTGTGGCAATAACACGATCAAAAGAAATTGCGGCATCGGCGATCTGCTGGACGCGATGGATGTGGCTGGCGAAGCAGGTCGTGATGATACGACGACCTTCGTAACGATGGAAAAGTTCATAGAGGACTGCGCCTACGGAAGTTTCCGACGCAGCGTGTCCGTGTTCTTCAGCATTGGTGCTGTCAGACAACAGCAAACGAATACCTTCGGTAGATGCAATAGCGCCGATACGCGCTAGATCGGTGAGGCGACCATCGACTGGTGTGAGGTCGAGTTTGAAATCACCGCTGTGCAGGATGACGCCCTGGGGCGTGTGAAACGCCGTTGCGATGCCGTGCGGAACGGAGTGGGTAACGGGAATGAACTCAACATCGAACGGGCCGATCATTCGACGTTCGCCGTCGGCGATCGGTATGAATTCAGTTCGATCGAGCAAACCTGCTTCCTCGATGCGATTACGAGCAAGCCCAAGCGTGAGCGCCGTTCCATAAATCGGGAACTCAAGTTCACGCAGGAGAAATGACAAACCACCGGTGTGGTCTTCATGGCCATGTGTAGCGATACACCCAATGATTCGGTCAGCGTTCTCGCGCAAGTAGGTGAAATCAGGAAGGACAAGATCGATCCCGAGCATGTCGAGGTCGGGAAACATCAGGCCGCAATCAAGAAGGAGAATCTTTCCTTCCACCTCGATACACGCGCAGTTGCGGCCAATTTCGCCGAGACCACCGAGGAACGTCACCGAAACTGGCGTCCCTTGAGAGTCGCGAACCTTCGGGGCCTTCTCTGACGCGTCAATCGTCTTCGACTTCGCCTTTGATTTCGACTTGGGCTTTGCTCGGTCCCGACTCACGCGTACAACCGGCGATGCACCGCAAGTGCGCGTTCTTCGAGATCGTCAGGACCGAATCCCATCGGAGGTCGACATGGACCAGCAGGTTGACCAATAGCCCGCAACATCGCCTTGGTCGGCACAGGGTTTGGGTTGAGATCGCCAGTTTCGAACTCGTAACTCTCGATCATTCGAGCGTTCAGTTTCTGCGCACGAGCGATGTCGCCAGCCTGGAATGCACCAATCATCTGTGCCATCACCGGAGCGGCCCAATGGGTAGCAACTCCGATCACGCCGACGGCACCAACCGCAAGAAGCGAAAGTGTGAGCGGATCGTCACCGCTGAGGACTTCAAATCCGTCGGGAGCGTCGGCGATCAGACGAGCGGTTGCTCCAGGATCGCCTGCTGCATCCTTAAGCCCAACCACGTTGGGAATCTCATTGGCCATGCGGAGAATGAGATCAGAGCCAATCTTGCGACCGGTACGCACGGGAATGTCGTAGACGATGACGGGCAATTCCGTAGCGGCGCAGACATGGCGGAAATGCGCTTCAATTCCCGCCTGTGAGGGTCGGTTGTAATACGGAGTAACGATGAGGACAGCATCCATGCCCGCGTCAGCGGCGGCCGAGGTGAGTTCGGCAGCATGACGGGTGTCATTGGTTCCCGACCCAGCAATGAGCGGAACGTCGACCGCTGCTCGAACCGTGCGCCACAACGCAATCTGTTCCTCGTCGGTCAGACAGGCAGCCTCGCCAGTCGTGCCACTAAGTACGAGGGCATCGTTACCTTGAGCGACAAGCCAGCGCGCCAGTTCTGCGGCACCTTCATGGTCGAGTTCGCCATCGGCGCTGAATGGAGTGACCATTGCGGTGATCACCGAACCGAAACGTGACATGGATGTCACCGTACCAGCGCACCCCGCCATACTTTGGCGGATTTGAAGAGAAACGCGTGGGGCCTATCGGCGAGCAGAAGCGACTTCACCCTCGGCAAGGGCGAAGGTCTCGTATTCCTCTTCGGTATCGGGCATGTGTTCGAAGTCGATTACACCGAGTTCGGTGAACTTCGTGCGGAGCCATGCATCACCAGCGTCGAGAAGGCCGAGCTTCTTACAGTTCGGGACGATCTTGGCAAACAACATTTGCTGGAACAGTTGCTGGGCTGGATCTTGCATCACGACGGTGACAGCTTCTTTTACCGGGACTCCCATGCGATCCCATACTTCCTGCTGAAGGAAGCGGTCACGCATACGAACGGCAGCTTCAAACGCGAACTCTTGACGTTCACGAATTTCTGCCTGCGTGAGCTCCTGGTAATACTCCTTGAGTGAGAGAACACCGAACGCAACGTGTCGGGCTTCATCGCTCATGACATAACGAAGCAATTGCTTGAGCAGCGGTTCGGTTGTCATCTGGTGCATGAAGCCAAAGGCAGCGAGAGCAAGTCCTTCAACCATGATCTGCATGCCCAAATAGGTCATGTCCCAGCGGCTGTCCATGACAATGTCGTCGAGCAGCATCTTGAGATGGGCGTTGACCGGGTAGTGGCCTGACAACTTCTCGTTGAGATACTTGGCAAATACCTCGACGTGACGGGCCTCGTCCATTACCTGCGTTGAGGCGTAGTACTTGGCGTCGATCCACGGAACGGTTTCCACGATCTTGGCAGTGCAGAGCAGCGCGCCCTGTTCGCCGTGCATGAACTGACTCAGAGTCCAGTTCTGTGACTGGATACCAAGTTCTGTCCACTCCTTTTCGCCCCACTTTTCGAAGATGGTTCCGGTGACATCGAGACCCACACCACGGTTATTGGCAGCCTGATTGGCCACCACAACGGCCTCTTGGTCGACATTGATCGACCAGTCGAGATCAGTCTCACCATTCCACTGCGAATTTTTTGCCTTCTCGTACAACTTGTTGAGAGCAGGGCGAGCACCCTTTTCATAGTCCCACGTGAAAATTGCGTCGGCGTTGTCCTTCACGGCGTGAATCGATGCCTCGACGTCGGTGTTGGAGATCATGAGGATCTGCTCAACATCATTCACATCGCGTCGACCAATGATTTCTTCGGTACTGGCCATGGTGCTCTCCTTCTCAGAAACTACGAATGGGATTGGGAAGACCTGCGTCAAGCGCAGGGGTGAGGCTGGGAATTAAGAATGTGTCAACAAGGGCTCGGGCGAGCTCTGCGTCGGTGATGTCGATAATTGGAGCGGGCGACCGAAGGTGGTCGGTGACAACTCGGGCACACCACTCGCCTACGTGCGCCGCAACTGCGGGTTCGACGAAGCGCGAGAAATTTGCAGTACCCCATTCAGAGGCTCGCTCGAAAAGCGGTTCAATCCGAACAGGCGAAATGAGCGTTGCAATCGTGTCGGGTTCGTCAATCAACAACTGTTGCAAAACAGCATCGTTCGAAAGCGCGAGCACTGCGATATTGATCGTGCCTGCCACAGCTTCTGCCAGCGTTGCTGCGTGATCAGTGACCTGCGAACACGACGCAAAAATGCGATCGACCCCTTGTCCCAGTGTGACGTCGAGAAGTTCGGCTCGACCTCCGGGAAAATAGCGATAGACGGTCGCTCGACCACACTCGGCCGATGAGGCGATGTCATCAACACTCGTTGCCCGGAGACCTTGTGACGCGATCAGACGAGCAGCGGCCGCGACGATTCGATCGGGGACCGAGATGTCTTGTTTCGGAGAGGCAATGAGCGCCGCTGACATGAGTGAGACATTATCGGAGAATCTGTCTCACTGTCGGGTCAGGCGAGCTGAGCCCCATCTGACGCTTCCAGCACCTCAGCATCATCGCCGTCCATCTGTTTGCGCTTGGCATATCGGCGCAGGAGAAGGGGGTACACGATGACCGTAAGGAGCGAAAACGCGAACCACTGCAATGCGTAACCAAGGTGGGGACCTTGTGAGAGTTCCGGCAGTGGCACTGGAACGGGCAAATCGATTTGTTGAGGCTCCTGATCCCGCAACGAGATGTACCCCGGGATCATGCGTTCCTCAACCTGTTGGGCAAGACGCCCTACATCAAGGCGAGTAAGCACACGAAGTGTTCCGGCCTCAGGATCTTTTGGAGATGAAACAAGCCCGTTGGTTTCGCGAACCTGCGATTGCCGCAGGAGCCCCTGGACTGTCACGGTCCCCGGCGGTGGAGCAAAGTCGTCCCAAGGTCCGTCGGCGGTATAGGAGTACGGGACCCAACCGCGGTTGATCGCGACCGCCGAACCGTCGGCCTGAACTAATGGCGTCACCACCCAAAACCCCGGCGCACCGTTGTTTGTTCGATTCGTAACGAGAACTTGAGCCTCGACCAGATACCTGCCGGTGACATACACCGGTTGGTAATCGGCCGCCTTCACCTGCTCAGTTGTGGCTGCCGTACCTGCAGGAAGGACGGTCGAAAGTGGTTGCGGTTGTTGTTTCATCGCATTCGTTACGACGGCATTAGAAGCTTTTCGTTCATCAAGTCGATTGAGTTGCCAGAAACCGAAATTGATCATCATTCCGACAACTACAAGAACGAAAATATGCGAAAGGATCCAACGGGGTTTGAGCAGGAACCGATACACCTAAGTCAGGTTAGGCGTGGCCAACTGCGCCCCGGCAATCGGGGCACAGCGACCAGTATTTGTTCAGACCGTCGGCAGGATGTAGCCAGCGAATTGGTCCCGAAGGTCTCGCTTCGAGAACTTTCCAACTGAAGTCTTCGGGATTTCGTCGAGGAACACCACATCATCGGGTAGCCACCACTTCGCCACTCGACCATCAAGGAACGCAAGAACTTCTTCGCGAGTCAAGGTCTCACCCGGCTTTACCACCACGCAGGCCAGTGGACGCTCTGACCACTTCGGATGATTCACCGCGATAACAGCTGCTTCAGCAACGGCGGGGTGGGCCATGATTTCATTCTCGAGTTCCACCGAGGAGATCCATTCGCCACCTGACTTCACAACATCTTTCGTGCGGTCGACGATGCGCATAAACCCTTCTGCATCGATGGTCGCAACGTCGCCTGTCTTCAACCAACCGTCGGCGGTAAACGACTCGGGCGAACGCGAGTCGTTGTAGTACTCGCTCGCGACCCATGGACCAGCGACTTGCAGTTCACCACTGGTTTCCCCATCCCAAGGGACTTCCTTGCCTGTGACCTGATCAGCGATCCGCGCCTGAACACCAAGCGCTGGAATGCCGATGGTCGCGCGGTAGTCCGCTTGTTCATCTTCGGATAACGAAAGCATGGTCGACTTGAGCTTGGCCACCGACGCCAACGGACTTGTTTCGGTCATTCCCCAAGCCTGCAAAATTGGGATACCGATCTTTTCGCGATACGCCTCAGAGAGATGCTTCGGCACAGCTGAACCACCGCATGGAATTCCCCGAAGACTTGAAACATCGCGCCCGTCGATTTCGTTGAGAACCCCCATCCAAATCGTCGGCACTCCTGCTGCGACGGTGACCCGCTCGGACTCAATGAGATCGACAATCGCTTTCGGTGAAAGACCCGGACCAGGCATCACCAACTTGGCACCCGACGCAACGCCAATGTGCGCAAGACCCCAAGCATTGGCATGGAACATTGGCACGACCGGGAGGATTGTGTCGCGCTCGCCTACACCCAAACCGTCGGCCATCATTCCCGCCATCGTGTGCAACCAGGTTGAACGATGGGAATACACCACACCCTTCGGGTTTCCCGTGGTTCCGCTCGTGTAACACATTGATGCTGCCTGGTTCTCGTCGGTGATGTTCCACTCAACGGGGCTCGCAGCCGCAAGCAATGCTTCATAATCATGCAGAAGGCGACCACCGGTATCGGTCGGGAGTTCCCCCACGCCATCGTCCATCACAACAATGTGGCGAACGGTTGTGAACGTATCCACCAACGGCCACAAGAGCCCAAGCAGTGACTTATCGACAAAGATCACTTCGTCTTCCGCGTGATTCACGATGTAGGTGACCTGTTCGGGGAACAATCGAATGTTCAGAGTGTGCAGCACACGACCGGAACACGGAGCAGCGAAGTAAAGCTCGAGATGCCGCGCGGTGTTCCAGGCAAAGGTGGCGACACGACCGTCGGCACTAATCCCGAGATCGTCAAGAACGCCACCGAGGCGACGCGTGCGCTCGGCCCACTGCCCGTAGGACTCCCGTTCAATCCCCACTGGAGTCGCAGTCACGATCTCTTTGTCTGGGAACAACTTCTCGGCCCGGTCAAAGAAATTGGTGAGGACAAGTGGACCGTCCTGCATAAGACCCTTCATCACTGACTCCCCCGTCTAAGGCGACCCACCGGTCGCGTACCTCGGCGTAATGGTACGTGAGAGGATCTAGGTCTTGTCAGCCGAATCAGCAATCCCCACCGATCCCCATCGCGGCCGTCGCCTACTGACGTTCCTCATCGCCCCCATCCTGGCCATGATCGTCGCCGGGTACCTGGCTGATGCACTGTGGCCCTCACTCGTCAATGAGAATCCGCTACTCCTCATTTCACTAAGCGCCAAAAATCGCTACCTCGTACTTGTCGTTAACCATGTCGAGCCGTGGGCCTATTTCCTCATCGGCTCAATTCGGCTGCTCCTCCCCGACCCGTTCTTCTTCGCGATCGGGTGGTTTTTTGGCGCTGCAGCGCTTCACTGGATGGAGCGACGGACTCCGACGACCGGTCGCTATATGCGTGCCGTCGAAGGATGGTTTGGAAAATGGGGTGCACCTCTCGTGGTGTTATTCCCCAACAACTATGTGTGTCTCGTTGCTGGCGCAGCGAGGATGAATCCGATCAAGTTTGCAGCATTGAACATTGTCGGAACCATCGCTCGATTAGTCATGATTCTGTTCGTCGGAGACGTGTTTTCCGGACCGATCGATTCACTACTCGGTTTCATCGCGAATTGGCGAATTCCATTGCTCGTCGTTTCCATCTCGCTCGTTGCCATTTTCTGGATCAGCGAACTACGGCGTGGGCGAAAAGAAATCGAAGCGTTCCGCGAACTCGAAGATGCCGCCGACGAGATCGAACTGGGGCATATTCCACGAGCAGGCGATGCGGACCCTGACTGATCGGCTCTGAATTTAAAGGTCGAGCAGCGAGTCGAGCCCAATAGTGACACCGGGTCGATCGGCAACGGCCTTGGTTGCCAGCAAAACACCGGGCATAAAGGAGTCACGGTCGTAGGAATCGTGACGAAGCGTGAGGGTCTGCCCAGTCGTGCCAAGTAGTACCTCTTGATGGGCAACCATTCCACGCAAGCGCAGTGAATGAATATGAATATCGGCAGGACCTTTGCCCCCGCGCGCACCAGGAAGGATTTCGGTCGTGGTCGGGTCGGCCGCCCACTCTGCCGAGGCTTCGGCCATTCTCTCGGCAGTAAGCATTGCCGTCCCCGAGGGAGCGTCGATTTTTTCGTCATGATGCAACTCAATAATTTCCGCAGTCTCGAAGAACGGTGCAGCGAGTTCTGCGAATCGCATCATCAGTACCGCACCGATCGCGAAGTTCGGTGCGATCACGCAGTTTGAATTGGTGAACTGATCACGAAATGACTGAAGATCGGCGTCGGAGAAGCCCGTCGTTCCAGTAACAGCGTTGATGCCGTGCTCGGCAAGCCATAAAAGATTGGTGCGAGCAGCTTCGAGGTGTGTGAAATCGATAACTACGTCGACCTTGGCATCGAGAAATGCTTGGCCGTCGCCAGAGACCTGAAATGGACGATCACAGCCCGTGACTTGACGCATGTCGAGGCCTGCATGATGAGGGTCCACTGCTGCAACAAGCTCTAACGCAGGATCGCCATCGACCGCACGGCACACCGTGCTTCCCATCCGTCCACCAGCACCGAAGACTCCAACGCGCAACGTCATGTTGTGAAACTAGCCGCAGGCGAAGCGTTCGAGCGCAGCAGATCCTTTACCCAGTGGACCAACCGCCGAGACTGCACGTGGAGAACCAAGGACACGGCGGATTACCGAATGCACCTCTTCGGTCGTCACGGCCCGGATTCGGCGCACGTGTTCATCGATTGACGTGATGTCATTGCGAGTTACCAGGCCCGTACCGAGACGGGCCATACGAGAGCCACTGTCTTCAAGCCCCAGCAACATCGAACCTTCCAGATACCCAAGTGCAATCGCATGCTCTTCTTCGGTAATGCCATCGGCAAGGAAAGTTGCAAGGACTTCGTCAGTGACGGCGAGAAGTTCCTCGAGGCGAGCCAGCGCCGTACCGGCATAAACGATGAGTGAGCCAGCATCGGAGTACGAAGACGGCGATGAAAAAACCGAGTAGGCCAAGCCACGAGATTCACGAATCTCTTGAAAGAGGCGGCTCGACATGCCACCACCAAGAACATGATTGGCGACCCACATTGCATAGCGATCTTCGTCAGCGAGAGGCAGTCCTCGCCATCCGATTGCGACGTGCACCTGTTCGATGGGGCGATCAATCTGTACGAGCGATTGTAAGTGGGCCTCGGGGGCATCCCGGAAAGGAGCGGCACCCGATTCGGTTCCGGTAAATAACGGGCCAAGCGCATCGACAACTTGCTGGTGCTCGAGCGCGCCGGCTGCTGCGACAACCAAGTTTGACGGTCGATACCACTGCGCATGAAACGACGCGACCTCGTCACGCGTCATCGCCGCAACAGTGTCATGGTCACCGAGAGTTTCGCGCCCGAGAGGATGTTCTGGGTACAAACTTTCATACAACGATGTAAGGACCAGATCGTCAGGAGTGTCTTCACTCATGAGCAGTTCTTCAATGATTACTTCGCGCTCGGCGTCGAGTTCAGCCGGACGAAATGCCGGTGCGCTCACGACATCGGCCAACAGTTCAACGCCCGCCTGCAACTCGCTCACAGGAAGACGCAGGTAATACGCGGTGTGCTCGCGACTTGTATACGCGTTCATTTCACCGCCGACTGCATCGACTGCTGTGGCGATCGATCGGGCAGTTCGTTCTTCTGTGCCCTTGAATAACAAGTGCTCGAGGAAGTGCGATGCGCCAGCGATGGACGCGGGTTCGTCGCGTGAACCAACGGCGAACCACATACCAACCGAGACGGAACGGGCCTCGGGCATGCGTTCAGTGATGACACGCACACCCGAGGCCAGCTCGGTTCGTTCGATATCCGCGTCGTTTACCGACACGGCGGAAACGGACTCAGCGGCGACGGTTGCCGCCTCGACGTCCACCGTTGCGACGATCGCCGCCACCACGGTTTTCACTGGCGGGACCAAGGTCGCCCAGTTCCGAACTGATTTCTGCGTCGAAGGCATCTTCGAACGAGACGTACTCTCGCTCGGCGCCATCGGTTGCTTCAGCTTCAGTTTCAACTGCAGCAGCCGGAGCTGGTGCGGCCTCACGAGGTGCGCTTTCGGTTGCGGCTGCGTCACCTTCGGAGGCTTCTGCCACCGGGGTGCTCGCCATCGAGAGAGACACCTTGCCATTGGGATCGACATCGTCGACGCGCACTTCAACCGCGTCACCAAGGTCGAGAACATCCTCAACCTTGTCGATGCGCTTGCCGCCACCGATCTTGGAGATGTGAAGAAGGCCGTCGCGACCCGGGAGGATGTTGACGAACGCACCGAACTTGGTGACGTTCACAACGCGGCCCTGATAGACCTGGCCAACTTCAGCGGTCGGCGGATTGAGGATGAGACGGATCTGGCGCTCGGCCTCGGCCACAGCACCACCATCGGTGGAACCGATGCTGACGCGACCAACAGAGCCATCGTCGTCGACACTGATGTCGGCGCCGGTCTCTTGCTGGATGGCGTTGATGACCTTGCCCTTGGGACCGATAACTTCACCGATCTTATCCATCGGGATTTCGAAGCTGATGATCTTCGGCGCAGTTTCGCCAACTTCATCGCGAGGCTTGGCAATTGCGCCAGCCATAACTTCGAGGATGGCGAGACGGGCTTCCTTTGCCTGCTGCAGCGCCTGAGCAAGAACGTCGGCCGGAATGCCTTCGATCTTGGTGTCGAGCTGGAGAGCAGTAACGAAT
>SYBH01000157.1 GCA_005787345.1 Actinomycetota bacterium | reverse complement strand
CTCATCGCCCCCAGTGTCAGTAGCGCGTGCGAGGCTCAGACCATGGCATTCGGACAGCAATCAGGCCCACCAGCATCGTCGAAACAGGTCGAGGAACTTCTCGCGTTGTTTGAAGGTGCGGGCTATTCCTCGTTCCGAGAAGCACGCCATATCTATGGGCTTACCCAACGTCAGGCCGGCGGAAAGTTCACCCGCAACGAGGCCGACGAACTCATTGCTCGCCTTGCTGCTGGCGAAGGCGAACTCAATGTTGAACAGGCCGAGCGCGCAATCGCCTCGTCATCCGATGCCACCGAACGTGCGGCAAAGCGCGCCGCCAATCGTCAGGCC
Organism: Actinomycetota bacterium; assembly: GCA_005787345.1. GTDB lineage: Bacteria > Actinomycetota > Acidimicrobiia > Acidimicrobiales > Acidimicrobilacustridaceae > Acidimicrobilacustris. The sequence goes on along the minus strand of SYBH01000157.1, from coordinate 11,172 downwards.
GAAGCTGTTGCTGCTCTGCCCGACGAAGTTCTGGCCGACGAACTCGTACGCCGCGGCTGGGTCTGCATCCCTGGCGAGTAGTTCAGCCAGTGAAGCGGGGTGCCACCGGGACGGGATCCACCGGAACGAAAGCCTCAGGCGTTACCACGGCCGACACCTCAGAAAATGCAGCTGTGTCGTATTCCGGTTCCGGCAATGTCGACATTCGGAACTCGTAGGAAACACCATTGGTGAGGCCGAGCACATCACATTCGGTGAACTCCTCAAAATGAATATCAGCACACGAACCTTGTGCGACATTCACCCAACCGTCATCAACGCTGGAGACGCTAAGACCCTCAGAGACCTCGCGGACTTGCATGAGGAACCCGTCAACATTCCCACCGAGTCGTTGGGTGGGATTCGTCCACGACATGGCGACCTTGGTGTCCCCTGCGGTTGCCGTTACGTCGGTGGGTGGTTGACGTGAAAACGGTGAGACGAAATTGCACCCTGACCCCGATACGGGAAGAACTCCATCGGCAAACAACTCAATGATGATGCTGGTGAGACAAATTGGGGGTGGCCACCACACTCCGGCCACGTGTTCTGCACCCTCGTAGTACACCAACGACGCATCAATATCGTTAGCGAGGAAGAACTCGTGCATTGCCACACTCCACGCGTATGGAGTCGCGGTATCTCCAAAACTGCCGATGATCAATGGCGCCGGTGTGCCTACCGGCAGTGGCAACGCCGGCCACACCTTGACGGACTCTGAGTCATCGGTGACATCAATGCCGCTGGGAAACAGCCCCTCACACAAGTCCATGAAAGCCGGATAGAACCATCCCAGATAATTCACTGGGTCTCCGGGTACGACACTCTCGGCTGCCTGGGCCATCTCCGCCGCAGAGGACGGAACCCCAGGCAAATCAAGGCAATCCACGGTGGACTGGACCAGATTTGAATTGAAGGACGCGCGAGTCTCGCTCGGGCTGGCTGTCTCTGGGGCATTGGCCAGACCATCAGGCAACGGTTCGCCGACAAGAGGGTCGGGGGGCGTTTCGATTGCAACATTGAGACCATTGACGACAACGTCGTAGGTATCGGAAATGTAGCGGGCAGTCTTGGGCCACGAGGGTTCACTCTTAAGCGCAAGCGAAACCTCCCAGGTAAAGTCCAAAAGAGTGACCGAAGCCTCTTGGCCGTCGACGGTGGCCGGAACCGAAGCCCGTCCACCAGCACCAGCAGAGGGATTCAGCCCGGTAGGAGCAGGCGGAGTAAGAGCAGCGACAACCGCGTAGAACTTGTCACCGATACCTTCAGGCGCGGCGGGGGCGAACAGAGTGTCGAATACTTCATCGGGCGGACCGGCGCGCTCGGTGTTGCTGTCGACGTAGGTATATGCGGGATCCACTGCCCCGCTGAGCACAAAGGCGCCGGCGTGGTCCCCGAAATGCTGCAGGTAGACCTCACCGAGGCGAGTCCCGTACGAACCACCGAAGTACGCCAGCTTCTTTTCTCTACCCCGACCAATATCCTCAGCCTGCCGGATCCAGTCCATATCTGCCGCTACCTGCCTCGTACCCAAAAATCCGAGGTACCTTGCGGTCGCTGCTGAACACATCGACTGATATGTCCCGGTGGCTGGGACATCTGCGGCGAAATAACTCTGCCAGTCGGGATCCAGAACATTGCCAAGACCGTCGGAAACAACGGGTGGAGAAACGCAGTATGGCGCCGGGGAACTTTCCCCGACGCCCCGGGGATCGAAACCAATGATGTCGTAGTCCTCGGCAAGAACAGTGCCGGCGTAGACCTGAGACATCCCGCGGGCCCACGACAGGCCGGGAATTCCTGGACCACCGGGGTTCGTCAGCAGAGCGCCGTTGCTTTGACCGCTCGTGGCCGGGAACCGGTTCACCGCGATGTCAATGACTGTGCCCCGTGATCCGAAATGATCGAGCGGCACCGACACTGTCGCACACTGCTCACCTTCGATGGCCTCGTCGCTGTCACACGCACCCCAAACGATGGCGCCAGGCGTGAGGGAAGCCTTCGTCGGTTGTGAGGTTGACACCACCTCTGCGGAAGGGGTTGACACGTTAACTACAGGGACGTTGTTTTCGCTACACGAAATGGCGACCTGTGTTGCTTGCACCCACACAGAATCGCTATCGAATAATTGCAGCGTCACCGTGTAGGAGAACGTCGCACCCGCATCTATCAAATCACCGAACCAAACATCATCTACATAGGGTGCTTCCGGCGGGGCCAAGGTTGGCAATGGACCTATCACCGGAGTGTCGACACTGCCCAACGACGTCTCGACAGCAGGAGTACCTGATGACACAACCCAAGAGCTGCGAACAGTCCAACCGTCAGGCACATCGGTAAGACTCATGGATGACGTATATCCCGTGAGATCTGCGATGGGTTCACCGTTGATTGACACCCCATTGGGAACACAGGTCACGTCATCGGGGTCAATACTGAGAGCCACCGTGGGATTCCCGTTCGCAGGAACCAACTCGTCGTTCGCCTGTACCGGCGCAATGGGAACAAACGTCATCCCCACCATCACTGCCATTACCGCAACAAAACCAACCAACCTGACCGCGCTACGACCAGTACCTCTACGCCTGGTACTCAAACCCCGCACTGATTTGCTCTTTCTGCGATGGCGAAATGTTCACGCTTAAACGAAAAATTACACCTTTAGATTTAACCCTCGATCACTGGTGTCGATCAGCCAGTGAATATGGGCACCACCGGGACGGGATCAACCGGAACGAAAGCCTCAGGCGTTACCGCGGCCGACACCTCAGAAAAGTCAGGTGTGTCGTATTCCGGCAATGTCAACATTCGGAACTCGTAGGAAACACCATTCGTGAGACCAATTACCTCACATTCGGTGAACTCCTTAAAATGAATGTCAGCACACGAACCTTGTGCGACATTCACCCAACCGTCATTCTCGCTGGAGACGCTAAGACCCTCAGAGACCTCGCGGACTTGCATGAGGAACCCGTCAACATTCCCACCAAGTCGTTGGATCGGATTCGTCCACGACATGGCGACCTTGGTGTCCCCTGCGGTTGCCACCACGTTGGTGGGCGGTTTACGTGAAAAAGGTGAGATGAAATTGCACCCTGAGCCCGTAATGGGAAGAACTCCGTCGGCAAACAACTCGATGATGATGTTGTAGAGACAAATTGAGGGTGGCCACGACACTCCGGCCACATGTTCTGCACCCTCGTAGTACACCAATGACGCATCAACGTCGTTATCGACGTAGTACTCGTGCATTGCCTCACTCCACTCGTATGGAGTCGCGGTATCTCCAAAACTGCCGATGATCAATGGCGCCGGTGTGCCTACCGGCAGTGTCAACGCCGGCCACACCTTGACGGACTCTGAGTCATCAGTGACATCGATACCGCTAGGGAACAGCCCCTCACAGTCAGAAATGCTAGGGACATAGGGCCATCCCAGATAATTCACTGGGTTTCCGGGTACGGAACCCTCGGCTTCCTGGACCATCTCCGCCGTGGAGGAGGGAACCCCAGGCAGATCAAGGCAATTCACCGCATCCAGCATCAGACTTGAATTGAAGGAAGCACGAATCTCACCAGGGCTGGCTGTCTCTGGGGCATTGGGCAGACCATCCGGCAACGGTTCGCCGACGAGAGGGTCGGGAGGCGTTTCGATTGCAACATTGAGACCATTGACGACAACGTCGTAAGTAGAAGAGATGAAGCGGGCAGTCGTGGGCCACGAGGGTTCACTTCGAAGCGCAGCCGAAACCACCGTGGTAAAGCTCGCAAGAGTGACTTCAGCCTCTTGGCCGTCGATGGTGGCCGGAACCACCACTCCTTCAACAGCACCGGCAGCGGGATCTAGCCCAACGGGAGCAAGTGGAGTAAGAGCAGCAACAACCGCGTAGAACTTGTCACCGATACCTTCAGGCGCGGCGGGGGCGAACAGAAAGTCGAATACTTCGTCGGGCGGACCGGTGCGCCCGGTGTACCAGTCAACGTAGGTAGATGCGGGATCCACTGCCCCGCTGAGCACAAAGGCGCCGGCGTGGTTCCCGAAATGCTGCAGGTAGACCTCACCGAGGCGAGTCCCGTACGAACCACCGAAGAACGCCAGTTTCTTGTCGCTACCCCGACCAATATCCTCGGCTCGCCGGATCCAGTCCATATCTGCTGCTACCTGCCTCGTACCCAAAAATCCGAGGTACCTTGCGGTCGCTGCCGAACACATCGAGTGATATGTCCCGATCGTTGGGACAACTGCAGCGAAATAACTCTGCCAGTCGGGATCCAGAACATTGCCAAGACTGTCGGAACCATCGGGTGGAGAAACGCAGTATGGCGCCGGGGAACTTTCCCCGATGCCCCGGGGATCGAAACCAATAATGTCGTAGTCCTCGGCAAGAGCAGTGCCGGCGTAAATCTGAGACATCCCGCGGGCCCACGACAGGCCGGGGCCTCCAGGGCCACCGGGGTTCGTCAGCAGAGCGCCGTTGCTTTGACCGCTCGTGGCCGGGAACCGGTTCACCGCGATGTCAATGACCGTGCCCTGAGAACCGAAATGATCGAGCGGCACCGACACTGTCGCACACTGCTCACCTTCGATGGCCGCCTCGCTGTCACACTCACCCCAAACGATTGCACTGGGTGTAAACGGGTCCTTCGTCGGTTGTGGGGTTGACACCACCTCCGCGGAAGGGGTCGTCACGTCGACTACCGGAACGCTGTTGCCGCTACACGAAATGGCGACCTGTGTTGCTTGCACCCACGCAGAAACGGTATCGAACAATTGCAGCGTCACCGTGTAAGAGAACGTCGCACCCGCTTCTACCAAATCACCAAACCAAACATCATCTACATAGGGTGCTTCCAGCGGGTCCACGGTTGGCAATGGACCTATCACCGGAGTGTCGACACTGCCCAACGACGTCTCGACAGCAGGACTACCAGATGACACAACCCATGAACTGCGAACAGTCCAACCGTCAGGCACACCGGTGAGACTCATGAATGACGAAAATGCCGTCAGATCCGCGTTCAAATCACCGTTGATTGCGACCCCATTGGGAACACAGGTCACGTCATCGGGGTCGATGCTGAGGGTCACTGCAGGAGTCCCGTTCGCAGGAACCAACTCGTCGTTCGCCTGCACCGGTGCAATGGGAACAAACGTCAACCCCACCATCACTGCCGCTACCGCAACAACACCAACCAACCTGACCGTGCTACGACCAGTACCTCTACGCCCCACGCTTAGACCCCGCACTGAATTGCTCTTTTCTGCGATGGTGAATTTTTCACGCTTAGATAAAAAACTACACCATTACAATTAACTCTGTAGTCCTCTCCTGGGATGATCCGTTATCGGTTATTGCTCTAGCGAGAAGCGCAAACGCCGCTTACGTGTGCGGTTCCGGTAGCCAATTCTTCTAAGGCAAGCCCGAATGCGGTAAGGCAACTTCGATGATCTCAATCGCTCCGTTGGATTCGAGCGGCGCATGACGCGAATCAGAGGTTGGCGCGGTCATGGCGAAGAGGTGTTTTCCTTCTGGGCCGCCGAGCATGCACGCATAGGTGTTCATCGTTGTTTCGACCTCGTCGAGCACAACCCCACCTTCGCCGATGCGCATGAGACGCGGTGCAAGCGCGTTCGCGATCCAGACTGCACCTTCGGCATCGAGACAAATGCCATCGGGCGCAGCCATGTGTGCAGAGAGGTCGGCCCACAAGCGTCGATTCGAAAGTGAACCGTCGGCGCCAATCTCGAACGCAGTCAGTCGAAGCGCAAGCGTTTCGGCCACGATCATTGTTTTTCCGTCGGGCGTAATGACCATCCCGTTGGGAAAAATCAAACCATCGGATGCAACGTTGATTGTTCCGTCAGGATCAACGCGACACATCACGGTTGTGAGTGAGTCGGGATCAGCGAACAAACCTTCGATCCCCTGCTCATCGAGAAACACTTCGTAATCGAAACCGAAGTTGCCGATGTAGGCGCGCCCTTGCTGATCGACAAGGAGATCATTCGCGTGCCAGGTGAAGTGGTTGCCGAGATCGACATGCGTCGTCAGTTCGCTGCCATTCCATCGCATGAGCTTGCGATCAAGCATTGAGGTAACGAGCAAGTCGCCATTGGGTAACCAGCCAAGACCCGAAGGCTGTGATGCAACTTCAACAATGCGTTCGTCGTTGCCATCAAGGTCGATGGCATGCACCGCGTGGTCGTAGAAGTCGGAATACCAAAGCCGACCCCCGTGCCAACGAGGGCCTTCGCCAAAGAACAGACCCTCTCGAAGGATGGTGGTGTTCACGACGGAAGCTTTGCGTTCTTCACGACAGTGCGCAGTTGAATTGCATCAGCTTCGAGGATGTTGCCCTTGGCCACTGCGTCATCAAGCGAAGCAATCCATGCAGCATCGAATGCAGCCCGACCATTCGGAAGCGCCCACTGCGCAAACGTTGCCGGCGAAGGCGTCACCGTTGTGCCAAACAATCCGCAGAATGCAGAACCGGTTTGGCCAAGCCCTGACAAAGTCGCAACGGGAACATCGACATGTGGTGTGCGAATGCCACCGGTGACGTTCCCCTTTGCATCGAGCATGAATGCACCGTTGTTGATATCGAGCGTCGGACGCGACTCTGGAGCTTCACCAGTTCGGATCCAGTTATCGAGCGAATTCAACGCCGAGCGCAAGACATAGGTATGCGGGCCAGCGTTGATTGGCGTTGAACATGAAAGTAATCCCCCATAGAGCGAGGAAGGTGGCGTGAGCATTGCTTGGAACAACGCTGCGTCTCCAACACCATCACCGTTGTCGGTGTCGCCAATACCCAGGTTGTAGGCGTCGGCATGCGCAGTACCTGCAACTTCCCACGTACGAATCAGGTCGGTATCGGGTTGACGCGCACCAATGGAATTAAGCCCTCTACCCAACAGGTCGGTCTCGGCCTGGAACTGCAGAACCGGAACGTTGAGATCAGTACGAATGCGCTGATCGGCAGGCATCTTCACGTCAACATTCAGTGCAGCTCCAGCGTTGCCGCGACTGTGAATGAGATAGCCATCCCAAATTTCGGTGTTTGGCCCGACTGCATTCACATATGTCGTGAGTCGGAATGCAGATTGCGATTCACCAATGGCAATGACGCGTTCGGGCTGCAGTCCGCCCAACATCACATCGTTTGCGAACCACGCTGCTGCACCGGTTTGTGTGTACACGTCGTAGGAGTACTGATCACCAGGATGCACAAGCGATCCGTAGCGGCCGGGATCAGCAGCTTTCAGTGTGTAGCCAGCAACGAGACCCATCGAAGGTCCACCGTCAATACCAACGACCTGCGCCGACAGACCAACCCATGCGTACCCCTCGCGAATGAGTTCGACGTGGGTGTAGGTCCAGTCCGGTGCAGCGTCGAGGCCACCGGACACGTTCAACCATTCAACGATGACGTTGCCGTTGAAATTGGCCGGATCGGTTGGACGGCGAACGATGGCGCGGGTCTTGTAGTCAGCAGTTGTTGCTGCGTCGACCGACCAGTTGCCGTCAGCGGTCAGCGGTTGCGCTGGCTGATAGGCCGTCGCTTTTCCACTGATGAAGAACTCTGACTGTTCGTAACCGACGGCAGCGAGGTCGCCACTGGCGGCAGCAATAAACGCTTGGCCTCGACCACCCGTTGCAGGAACAACAGTGGGAACCGTGACCGAATCGCGTGATGGTGGCGAAGGTGCAACCACTCTGGGGCCTTTCGACGACGAACTATCCGATGAACAGGCCAGGAGCCCAACCCCCAAGAGAGAGACGGCGAAAAAGGCACATAAGCGTCGCCGAGTAGTCATTCAATTCACTTTCAATGGAGTCGACTAAGGAACTGATTACTGCAGAACCTTTGATGCTTTCGCCGCGGCAATCAAATGATCGACATCGTCGTTCAGAATTGCCCCAGCTTTGGCGGCGTTCTTCGTTGCTTCGGTGAACTTGGCAACGAATGCATCGTGGGTTCCGTACTTCGTGGTGAGAGCTGTCGAGGTCAAAGGAACCGTGCCGCCAAACAATGAACAGAAGGCGTTGCCTTTCTGTCCCAGGCCTGTCAACACAGCAATGGGTACATCGACATGCGGGGTTCGAATTCCGCCCTTGGCAATTCCAAGTTCATCGACGTTGTATCCGGTACCGGCAGCATCGACTTCAAGACGCGGCTGCGACGCAGGGATCTGATTCTTGGTGATCCAGAGATTGAGGTCGCGTAGTGCGGCCCGAAGGATGTACGTGTGTGGCCCCGTATTGATTCCATCAGCACACGTAATGAGGTTGTTATACACACTCTTCGGGGGAGCCATCATCGAATTGAAATAGGTGATGTCGTTCTTCCCGTCGCCGGTATCAAAACCACCGCCGCCGAGGTTGTAGTAGTCGGCGTGCGCGGTTCCGGTCGCTTCCCAACTGCGGAACATATCGGTATCGGGCTGACGAGCTTTGACATAACCCCTCGCACCAGCAACGTCGGTTTCGGCGCTGAAGGTCAATACGGGTTTACCGAAATCGGTCCGGATCATCGTTCCTAGAACTGGTGTCACCGCCGGCAACGGATCGACAGAGAGTGGAGCAGCGTTCCCACTGCGACTGTGCACGAAGTAACCGTCGAACACGTTCGCAGTCGGCGCAACTGCATTCACATAGGTGGTGAGACGACTCGCCGACTGCGACTCACCCATTCCGATCACGTTCTTAACTTTCAGATCTCCGAGCACCGTTGAACTGTTTCGACGCACCGCGGCGCCGGCTTGGCTGAAGATGTCATAGGAGTAGTTATCGCCAGGATGTGAGAGTGAGGAATAGCGCGCCGGATCGAATGACTTCAGAACGCGATCAATACCCAATGACATGCCGCCACCTTCGATTCCAACCCTCTGAGCTGAAACTCCGACCCATACAAATCCCGATCGAATGATTTCTGGCGCCAAGTAGGTCCAGTCGGGGGCGGTATCAAGACCGGCAGTGACGTTGAGCCATTCAACGATGACGGTTCCGTTGAACTTCTTCGGATCGCTCGGACGACGAACCACCATTCGGGACGCATAGGGAGCTGTTCCGGCGGCACGGGTTGTCCACATTCCGTCTGCCGTTAATGGCGCGTCGCTTGTGTACGCAGTCGCATCGCCAGAGAAGAAGTATTCGTCTTCTTGATAGCCAACGGTTTTGAGATCGAAGACGCTTGGCTGCTCGCCATCCTGCGGAGGAGACGGAGCAAGCACAACAAACCCTTTACCGCCGGTGACTGGTCCGGTAATTGCTGCTTCAGCAACGGGACTCAAAAACACAGTTGTTGTCGTTGAGGACGAATCATTCGATGAGGAGCACGCCGCTGCTGTTCCTCCGAGCGTTACAAGCGCGACTGCCGCAGCAATGAAACGTAAAGAAGATTTGTAACGCATCGTTCCCCCCGGACCGTTGTTGATCAACGGTCACATCATTCCACACGCTCTGCATGCAATGTCGGCTCAGACCTACGATCACGCAATGAGTCAAACCTTTGTGCGGCGGGTTGTCACTGGCATCGACGCCGATGGGCGCCACGTCATTACCGACGATGGCGCTGCGCCCAACACCATCGTCACCGACACCGTTGCGGTCAGCGAAGTGCTGTGGATTGACGGGCCTCTGCCATCAGTCGCCGATAGCCCAGACAAGAGTGACTCCGGCTTTGCGTTAGAGCCTCCGCCGGGTGGCGCGAGTGCGCGAATCATCCGCATGCCGGGCATCGCGCATGGGGCCGACCCTGACACCACGTGGCTGCGTGTTGCTGGTGACTCCGAAAGCGCACCCGGCATGCACGCGACCGACACACTCGACCTCATGGTTGTTCTCGAAGGCTCCGTCGTTATGGGTCTTGAAGATGGCGAGCGCGTCATTGGGCCCGGCGAATTCGTCATTCAACGAGGGACGCCTCATCGCTGGCGTCCAGCCGATGAACACGGCTGGACCTATTTCGTCACAATGCTTCGCCCCGATGTTGATGCCAACACCGACATCGTCGGCGTAAAGCCAGCAATTGCGGGGAACAAACCAGTTCGTCGCGTCGTGACAGGTTCACCAGTAGTCGATGGTGGCGCTGCCGATGCAATGTCCTCGCCGACAACAACAATCACCGACCTTTGGCATACCGGCGGTCCACTGCAATCAGTTGATCAAGGCGGCGACCCTGACGGACCGTGGTCGCTTGCTCCTCCAACTGGTGGCTTGTGGTTCCGCCTCGTTGAACTCACGCCCGCATCGCCGATTGAACAGAGTTGGCATGTCACCCCAACCGTTGATGTCGATGTGGTCTTGCGGGGACGTGTGCTGCTCGAACTCCCTGACGGTGTGCAGACTGAACTTGGTCCCGGTGATGTCGTGATTCAACGCGGTACGAACCACCGTTGGACTGCACTAGGCGACGAACAGTTCGCGATGGCGTCAGTCATGATCGACGCTCACGGCGATTAAACGGCCGTCGTTTACCTGAGGGAAGCACGATCGAGAATTTTGGGTCGGGTGGATCAAGGAGTGCCCGGATTGACTCAAGTGCGCCGAGATCTCCTTCAGCTGTTGCGATGCCCTGTTTAACCAATGCCTCGAGTGTCACTACTCCGACGATAAGCAGAAGCAGTTGTGAACGCGGAACAGTTATTGACAACACCGCATCATCAGCGTGTCGATTCACAGCATTCGACAGCACCGCATTTTCGAGGCGAAGCAAATGGCGTTCACCTGTCTCGGCAATTGTCCAGTTGATGGCGAAACGCTGATCCGCAGCCTTCATCCCATCAATTCGAATGGCCACCGCATCAAACACCTGCGTCACGGAAATATGCGCCATCAATGCGAGCGCGTTCTGGCCTGCAGGACCAGCAACCTCGATACCGCGCAGTTCCTGCGCACCAGTGAGGAAGAAATTTCGCCATGTCGCGTTCTCCTGCGAATAGCCCATCTGCGTGTAGGTGCGGGCGAGTAGTTCGCGCGCCGCCATGTTGGATGGATCGGCGAACACAACGTGGTTCACAACTTCGGCAACCCAGCGATAGTCGCCGCTGTCGAAGCTCTGCTGCGCTTTCTCCAATACGGACTCGGCACCACCCATGAACTCGACATAGCGAACCGCCGCTTCCTCAGGG
>SYBH01000156.1 GCA_005787345.1 Actinomycetota bacterium | reverse complement strand
GGAGGCCGGGAGTTCGAATCTCCCTTCCCCGACTCGTGCACAACCGTAAACTCACAATCTGGGGCGTCAATGGACTCTGGAAGCAACGCAGCGCCGAACCTCGCTGAGCAATCGGTTGAGAATGCGCAGATTTCGCCTGCTGGTCCCGGTCACTCCGATCGGGACCAGACGGTTAGGTGGCTTGCCGCGATTCTGTCTCTCACGGCGAGTGCCGTTCATTTCGGATACGCGCCACATCACCTTTCCGACGACTGGGCCCATGGCTGGTTCTTCATGGTGATTGCGGCCTACCAATGTCTCTTCGCCGTGCTGATCGTCGCTCGCCCCCGTCGTTGGGTCTGGGCATCGGCAATTGTCGTGAACACGGGCATCATCGTGACCTGGCTGGTTTCTCGCACCGTCGGACTCCCTCTTGGGCCCGAAGCACTCCGCTCAGAATCGTTCTCAGCGCCCGACATTGTGAACTCAGTGATCGGAGGCGTGATCATTGTTCTTTCAATCATTGCTCTTTCCTTCCCCGCCGTCCTGCAACGACAATCTCGTGATCGAGTTTCACTCCGCTTCGCAGCGTTCGCGATCGGAACCGTCGCCGTTGTTCTTGGCGCTCTCATGCTCACTCCCAGTTACACCTCTGCTCACGAAGCCGCTGGCCATGCCCACGGAGAAACAACCACAATTGATGGAACGACCCCGTGCGAACTCTCGGGTCCTCCTGCATCTCCCGGCCAAGTTTCCATGGACGCAGAAGGTCACAGCCATCGCGGACCTTCACCTCAGGTTGCTCTTACCCAAGCAGAACGCGATCAACTCCAGTCCCAACAAGAACTTGCCCGCACCGTGGTCCTGAGGTATCCGACTGTCGCCGAAGCAGAGTCGGCCGGTTACCGAAAGTCAACGACGTACATCCCATGCATTGGCGCCCACTACACCAATATGCGACTGGCGATGGGTTTTGATCCCGCTCGCCCATCGGAACTTCTCTTCGACGGAACTTCGCCAGCCTCAAAGATCGTCGGACTGAGCTACCTGGTCTTCCATCTCGGTGGAGCACCAGAAGGATTCGCTGGTGCAAACGACGTCTGGCATCAGCACAACAGCAACGGCGGCCTTTGTCAGAAGAATGGTCTTGTCATTGGCGGCGAAGCAATGAGCGAGTCTGACTGCACCGCGCTTGGCGGCAGGAAGATTGCTCTCGAAAATATCTGGATGCTCCACAACTGGATCGTCCCTGGCTGGGAATGTTCATGGGGCGTGTTCGCTGGTGAATGCCCCGAGCTCGGCGGTCGCACCGGCGGCACCGCATGGGATGACCCCGCTCCCGGCTCAGCCGGTGCGCAACTCGCCGCCGCGAATTAGGTTCCGTTCTGTTCGCGATAACCTGACCGTTCTTGCGGGTGTAGCTCAATGGCTAGAGCACCGTCCTTCCAAGTCGGCTCTGAGGGTTCGATTCCCTTCACCCGCTCCACGCAAACGATGGACCCCACCGGGGTCCATCGTCGCGTCTGGAGCGAGAAGCGGAATCGGCAGGAGGATCAAAGCGACGACCGATCCCTTCACTAGTGTCGAAGAAATGAAGGCGACGTCGATTGGTCACGCGGGCATCCTCATTGAGACCGCCGATGTGTCGATCGTGTGCGATCCATGGTTCATTCCTGCCTTCCATGGTTCCTGGTGTGTCTTTCCCCGCAATGATCAGTTGTCCGACGAACTCATGGCTCGAATCGAATCGCCGGACTATCTCTATATCTCCCACATACACGGAGATCATTTCGACGAACGTTGGCTCCCCGATCACATCAACCGCAGCGCCACTGTTTTGTTGCCCGGCTTCCCCACCCGAGAGCTAGAGAATCGCCTTCGTGCACTTGGATTCAGAAACTTCATCCATACCTTCGACGGTCAGGAAATCGATCTACTCGGCAGCACGCGTGCGGCGATTCATTGCGAAACTTCAATTACCGACGGTCCTGGTGGCGATTCAGCGCTGGTCATTTCTGACGCAACCGGGCGTATTGTCAATCAGAACGATTGCCGCACGCACGACCTCGATGCACTTGCATCGCACGGATCGATTGATTTGCATTGGGTGCAGTACAGCGGCGCGATTTGGTACCCGATGGTGTACGACGAGCCAGACAATGTGATGCGAGAACTCATTAATGCGAAAGTCGACAGTCAGTTTTCGCGAGCCATGCGGTATGTCGAAGTCCTGAACGCACGTGCCGTCGTACCCAGTGCTGGTCCCCCAGCATTCCTTGATCCTGATCTATTCGGCCTCAATGTCATCACCGGCGATGAGCTGAGCATCTTTCCTGATCAACGCTCATTCATGAATCAACTCGCCGACGCCGGCCACACCGGAATCCTTGCCATTCCAGGCACATGCATTGAGATCGCCCCGGACCGCATCGATGTCACGCACCCCTGCTCGGCCCAAGAACTCTCCACGATCTTCGATGACAAAGAGACCTACCTACGCAGTTACCAAAACGATTGGCTCCCGTTTATCGAGGATCAAAAGTCACACTGGATCCAGCCCACTGTTGGACTCGCCGCCGACCTCAAATCATGGTGGGAACCACTCCTTGCGACGGCACCAAATTTGCGCCAAGGCGTTGGCGACATCTGTGTGATCGACATGGGCGATCTCAAGATTGCGATCGACTTCCCCAATGGCACCGTGAACGAATGGGACGGCAGCGAGCACGGTTTTCGATTCTCCATCGACCGCCGTCTTGTAGAGACAGTCGCAGCGGAACGCGCCGTCGATTGGAGTAACTCCCTGTTCCTCTCTTGTCGGTTTTCTGCGTGGCGTCGGGGTCCGTTCAACGAGTACGTCTACAACTTCTTCAAGTCACTCTCTGAGGAACGAATGGCTCGAACCGAGGCGGAAGCTCTCCGCAAGACCGACCCAGATCGAGGCGGAATCGCGAACGAAGAGATTCAGATTGGCGATTGGATCGTTCAACGCACGTGCCCACATCGCGATGCCGACCTTGCCGTTTTTGGCGAGATCGACGGTGACGAATTGGTGTGCACACTGCACGGGTGGCGCTTCGATTGCAACACCGGTCGATGCCTCACCGCCGAAGAACAGACACTTCGCATTCGGCCCGCCCACTAACTTTGGGTCTTCTGTGCGAATTACGAAAGCTGCTCTCCGTTAGCGGCGACGACCTTTGCATCGATCTCTAGCCAACGATCATCAAGCCATGCTTCAAACGCATCGCCACTGGGAATTGTCGCTCGTTGGTGTAGCTCCAAAACAACTTTTGCAGACGGTTGGGCGCAAGCAATCCGACGCCGAACCCCTACGAAGGTGTCGAGCCCATCGAAGCCGACATGCCACATCACCACGACATCGCCGCTGGGAACCTCTTCGAGTAGCACAGAAGCACCTGCCGATCGAGGGGGAAGCAAGCGTTGCAAGCCAATCAATTTCGCGTAACGATCGGGAGCTCGACGCTCAAGCCTTTCGACGAGACCGATTCGTTTTGCGTCATTTGTGCGGGTTCCCTCGGGGAAGATCACAGCGACATCCCTCTCCCCCATATTCGCTGCCATCGTTCGGATACCTGTGAGTTCCTGACGGACGGCTGCTGATCCGCGATCGACGAAGTAGTTCGGGATGCGCTGTCCAACTACGTCGAGACATGGATCGAAAAGCAACTCCTTCTTCATGACATAACGGGGAAACCGCTTGGCCAGTGATCCAAAGATCCAAGCACTCACAAGGGCGTCACCAAGACTCGCATGCCTTCCCAGACAGATCAGCGGACCATTTGGGAGGGCTTCAACACCTTCCACTTCTATCGTGAGCCCGCAAGTGATTCGCAACGAACGAATCAATCGCTTCGCCCACCATCGCTGCAATGCGTAATTGGCTCGGTGATTGCGCCCTTGACCAGCGACCCAGATCAATCCCGCACCCATGAGCCCGATTGCCTCAAGCCATAGCCACAGCCAAGCAAAGCAAAGCAATCGGAACGTCGGCAGCCGCCACTGACGCGTACCGATGTCGACTACAGCCGAGACAAAGACCCAAACCGGCAACAAAACCGTAAGAAGCAACGCACCGACGATGACTCCCAACACCGTGACAGGCCTGCGAACCCAAGTTTTGCTCACTCCTGCATGGTACTGATGGAACTAGCGAGCTCACGTCATCTCTGACGCGAATGATCGTGCTGAGATACCGTGGCTCACTCGCTTAGCGACAGGAGTTAAAGAGTGACCACAACGCAATTTGTTCCTGAAAAAGACCCGAGCGCCACCCTTGGAGCCAAACGAAAAGTTATGAGTGGAGGCATCTCCGTCGGACCGGCCACGCATCTCGCTGAAGAGCGCTCTCGTTTGGGCGAGCTCACTTGGAGCCACTTCGAAGTCACACAGGTCGGATCGACACTCGGCGCAGAGATCTCGGGCATTGACCTCACAACTGACATTAATGACGCAGTCATTTCGGAACTCCAACTGGCCCTCGACAACTACAAGGTGATCTTCTTCCGCGATCAACCCTTGACATCAGACCAACACGTTGCTTTTGCAAAGCGTTTCGGCGATCTTGAGATTCATCCATTCATTCCATCGAACACAGGAGTACCTGAGCTGGTCCGGTTTGAAAAGACTGCGGAAGTCGCTGGCTACGAGAACTCTTGGCACCATGACGTCACGTGGCGAGAGGCGCCTTCGATGGGAGCGATCCTTCACGGCATCGAACTCCCGCCAGTGGGCGGCGACACGCTCTTTTCGGACATGGGTGCCGCCTACGACGGTCTTCCCGACGAAATCAAGGCTCAGATCGATGGCCTGACGGCAGAGCATGACTTCATGAAGAGCTTCGGCCACACCGTCCCCGAGGATCGCAAAGCTGAAACCCGTGAGATGTTTCCCATCGTTCAACACCCTGTCGTCATCACACACGAACGCACTGGCCGAAAATTGCTTTATGTCAACCGAAATTTCGTGAACCGGATTTTGGGAGTCTCTGACGAAGAAAGCACGGCACTTCTCAGTTACCTGTGCGACCAGGCGGCCACAGTCGAATACCAGATTCGTTTCCATTGGCAACCGCATTCCATTGCCTTTTGGGATAACCGAGCGGTTCAGCATTACGCGTCGAGCGACTATTGGCCTCAACGACGAGTCATGGAACGAGCGAGCATCGTGGGTTCTCGCCCGAGATAGACAGCAGCATTCAACTAGATCGCGTGTGCGGCGCCATCCACTAACGAAATCTCAGCAGGAGCGCTGCGAAGTCTGTCGCGAACACGCTTCGCTGGGATAAAGCCAACGACGATTGCTCCCACCACCATGACCGGGATCATGGCCGAAAATCCATTCGCAAGTGCGTGAGCAAATGCCGATTGAATTTCCTCGCGCACCCCCTCGGAGAGTTCTGCAATCTTCTGCGGTGAACCCTGAATCGAGTCAGCCGGGAAGTCGGGAAGCCGCTTTTCCACAGTGGTAAGCAAGCTATTGGTGAAGATTGTTCCGACGATCGCTACGCCAAGCGAATTTCCCAAGAGCCGAGCCAACATGATTGTTGAGGTCGCCATACCAATATCGGCGGGCTCAGTAAATCTTTGGATCACATACAACAACGTCTGCATGACGAACCCGATCCCCACACCGACAAGCATGGCTGAGCCCACGACAAACGCCGCCGAGGTTGTGGCCTCGATCGTCGAGAGCATGATCATGCCTATCCCCGATAGAACCATTCCTACGAAGGGAACGACGATGTGTCCACCTCGCCGATCTGTGATCTGTCCAGCGATGATCGTGCACAAGCCTGATGTAACAGCGAACGGTGCAAGCAATAGTCCTGCCTGCGTTGCACTGATTCCGCGCACAGCTTCGAAAAAAAGCGGCGGATAAACAATCGCCGAGCCGAACGCAAGACCGGCAATCAAGTTCGCTGAAAGTGCAAGTGCTCTTACTCGTCCGGCAATGACGCGCAATGCGAGGATTGGTTCCGAGGATCTGCGTTCGTGAATGACGAAGAGTGCGACAAAGACCGCTGAGAGAGTTGCGAGACCCAGCGTTCGTACGCTCACAAATTCCACTCGACCACCAGTCCCCCCGATTGCCAAAAGCAGTGATGAAGCAGCGCCGGCGAGGAGCAGCGCTCCGAGCACATCGATTCGATGGGCAACTCTGTTCGTCGATTTGGGAACGAAGAAAAGGGTGATGAGGCAGATGATCCCGCTGGGAATGTTGACGAAAAATGCCCATCGCCAGGTGAAGTTGTCGGTGAAAAATCCTCCAGCCCATGGCCCAAGGACGGCAGTGACTGCAAAGACCACGCCGGTGTAACCGAGATATCGTCCGAGCTTGTCGGCGGGCATCACATCGGCAATCAGTGCCATCGCAAGGGCGGTGATCCCTCCGGCGCCGATGCCCTGAAGCACTCGCGTGCCAATCAGCATCGGCATTGACGTCGCTAAGCCGCACAGCATTGACCCGACCATAAATATCACGATGGCGATAATGAACACCCTACGGCGACCATAAATATCGCCGAGCTTTCCGTAGACCGCCATGGTTGTGACCTGGGCGAGCAAATAACTCGTTGTCAGCCATGGAAGCAGCGAAACACTTCCGAGTTCTCCCAAGATCGTTGGAGCCGCTGTCGCAACAATTGCTCCGTCGAGTCCTGAGAGCGTCGCCCCTAAGAGGATTCCGAAGAAGACAACCATCAGGCGCCGCCGCGACATATGAACCGAGACTCCGCTAGCGCTCGACGCCCCGGTAACGGTCACTGCTGAGTGCGTCGCTTCTCGCGTGCTTCTCGTCGCTCAGCATCGGCCGCGTTGTGGCGCTTCATGACACTCAGAGGGTCTTGTTTGAAGACCTCAACCGATGCCTGGTGACCAGCGAGCGCTTGGAATTCCGAACCAGCCCGGATCGCAGCTCGAACGCCCATGATCTCGGCTTGTCGATGCACCATGCGCTTGTTGATCTGTGCAAGATCGGTTGCAACCGCAGCGATCTGACTCGCAACGTCGAGCACTTCCTCATCGAGTGCAACTGCCGGGAACGACCGGTTGGCCCAACCGATTTGCGCCGCCTCAGGACCGAGCATCTCGCCACCGGTCAGCATGATCTCCATGGCGCGGCGCATACCGAGAAGCGGCTCGTGGTACTGACAGTCGGGCGGTGACGCGACGCGAACAATTGGATAGGAGATCCTGGCGTCGTCTGCGACATAAACGAGGTCGCAAGCCTGAACGAGTTCCGTCGCTCCCGCAATTGCGTAACCATGAACCTGAGCGATTACCGGCTTGGCAAGATCCCAAAATCTGAACCAGTTGTCAGTGACCTGTCGTGCCCATGCGCCATCGCCCGGAGCGGTATGGAAAGGCGGCTCCACCATGAGGTCGCCACCAAGGTCATAACCGGAGGAGAAACATGACCCGCCCCCGCGAATGATGCTGACGCGCACTCCGGAATCTCGATCGTTTGATTCGAGCACATGGAGCAATTCGGTGCGCATAACGGTCGAGATGGCGTTGCGCTTCTCGGGGCGATTTAACGTGACTCGGCAGACACCTTCAACAGGAGTATCGAGAACGATGGTTTCATACGTTGTCATTTCAGTTCCCCTGGGTATCTCGGGTGCCGGCAAGTTCGGCAAGTAATTGCAGGCCCTCGTCAGTTTCAGAGCGAACGATGAGCCCGGTGAGACCCATTGTGGTCCAGGCCTCCCAGCGCTCACGGATGCGTGCCGGAGAACCAATGAGCGAACCGTCATCGTGATACTCGTCAGGGACAGCAGCGATCGCTTCGTCTCTCTTGCCCGCCATCCAACATTCGTGAATCTTCTGAGCTGCCTCGGGAAAGCCACGCCGGGCCATCGACTCGCGGTGGTAGTTGTGCGTCGCCGAACCCATACCCCCGACATACATCGCGGTGAGAGGCTTCATTGCGTTGATAGCACCCTGCACATCGTCAGTGATCACAACACTCACTCCGCCAAAAATCTCGAAGTTGGCCGGTCGTCCGCTGCGTTTCGCAAAACCTGTTTCGAGGTGTGGTCCGTAAACCGATGGACCTTCGTGCCCCCACCCCATCGGCAACATTCCGTCGCAAATTTCGGCGCTGAGTTCGGTGTTCTTCGGGCCGCCAGCCGCAAGCCAAAGTTCGATTTCGCCAGCGGGATGAAGGATTGAACGAAGCGGTTTCCCTTGACCAATCGCCCCTGGCCCGTTGTACGGGAGCGGAAACTCCACGCCGTCGTTGGTGAGTGGTTCGCGGGCGAATACCTTGCGCATGATTGCCACGTATTCCCGTAACCGACGGTTAGGACTCCCCCATGGTTGTCCGTACCAGCCCTCGACGATCTGCGGTCCAGAAACGCCGAGTCCGATGATGACGCGATTGCCGCCTGCGAGTGCGTCGATCGTAAGTGCGTGCATCGCAGTTGCTGCTGGTGTGCGCGCCGCTATTTGCACAACACCGGTGCCAAGTTTGATTCTTTTGGTTACGGCCGCCAAATAGGCAAGTGGAGAAAGAGCGTCGGATCCGTAGGCCTCTGCGGTCCATACCGAGTGGTATCCGAGATCCTCGGCCATCCGAACTTGATCGACAGGGACATCAAGAGCGGCACCTCTATAGAGGTCGAGTCCGAGAGCCAACTTCATCGTGTGTCTTCTCCAATAGCAAGCGAAGGGGGAATGGCGCGTGGATCACAATGTGACCACGAACGCTCCCCCTGAGTGTTCCTTTGCCCCGTCAACCTAGTTCGCTGCCACGCGGGACCCGAGTCCCAAGAACTGCACCTAGCAGCAGGACCGCAGTCGCCATTCCAAACGTTAAGACAAGCCCGGTGACCTCCGAATCAGTCAAAGCTCCAACAGTGGAAACAAGCACTCCGGCGACCCCGATTCCCAAAGCGGCCCCAAGTGTGTCGCTCAATTGCAGCGCAGTTGTTGCCTTTCCCTCTTTGCCCTTGTGCGCCACTTCCATTGCAACGTGAGCCAACGGCGAGAACGCGAGTCCCATACCGAAGCCGGCCACACCCCAAGCGAGGAGACCGACCCAACCGGGGATGGCAGGAATCAAGACCGTCACCATTCCAGCAGTTCCCAACCCGATGATGAGCAGACCGACCACGACCAAAATGGTCGCACCGCGTGTGCGGATCCAACGAGTTTGCAGCCAAGATGCAAGTGTCCACGTCAGCGATGCGGTCGTCATTGCGAGTCCGCCGTATAAAGGCGACATTCCCCGCACAGTTGTTATCGCGAACGGGACGAACGCATCGGCTGCATAGAAACCAAAATTCAATAAACCGCGAACCGCCACCGTGGCCGGCAATCCGGCACGAGCGCGCAACGTTCCCACTGGCGTGAGCCGCATGAACGGTCGAACCATCACAACTGCTCCAATCAATGTGATTGGAGCAAAGACATACAGCGAACGCGATCCGAGGCCGATAAGGAGTAGGCCTGCTCCAACAGCGACGAAAACGGCATTCAAAACGTTACGCTCGCCAGAAGGTTCATCGGGCGCAGGAACCGACTTCACGCCGATGACCGCAACAATTCCGATCACCGCTGTGAGAGGCAGAAGCCCGAGAAACACCCACCGCCAGCCAACTGTTTCGGCGATCCACGCAGCGATCACTGGGCCGATAACTGACGGAAGCATCCAAGCGCTCGAAATCAAAGCGAACATTTGCGGACGCTGCTCGAGTGGATATATCCGTCCGATGCAAACATACGACGTGGCTGGCATCGCACCAGCTCCGACCCCTTGCAGGAAACGTCCAAGAACCAACACGATCATGGTTGGAGCCATCCCTCCGGCAACAAGACCGACAGCGAAGATCATTAGGCCGACAACGAAAGGAATAGCGGGGCGCATTCGATCCGCTGCTGTACCGGCGATCACCACCCCTACAAGCGTGCCGAGAAAGAACGCACTAAAGACCCATCCGTACAGCGCAAGATCGCCAAGATCAGATTCCACCACCGGCATGACCGTTGCCACCGACATCGACTCGAAGGCGACCAATGTGACGATCAGTACCAGACCTGAAGTAAGTAATCGTCGTTCAGGCGAGAAGACGCCTCCGCCTCTGACCACGCCAACGCGAGCGCCGGAGGCAGTGTCAGGAACGCGTGTCACCGGCGAAGGATAGGACGAGCGCCCCCGCCAGGATTCGAACCCGGAACCTGCCGGGTAGAAACCGGCTGCTCTATCCAGTTGAGCTACGGAGGCAGAGTGCTGTCGAATCGTACGCGCCGCAGCCTCAAGCTCGGAACTCTCGTCACATGATCCCGTTTCGGGCAAGGGCGCTGCCTGCCGTATGCTGACCGTTCCCATGGTGGCCGTAGCTCAGCTCGGTTAGAGCGCCAGGTTGTGGCCCTGGAGGTCGGGGGTTCAAGTCCCCTCGGTCACCCCATTGTGGTGGTGGTCGTCCGTCGAGAGGCGGGCGACCATCGCAGTGAGAAACGTCGGTGAAGGCACCGAGGTTTCACTACAAGAACGACCGGTACGCGTAGGACGGAGTGGTAGGTTGACCACTCGCAAGCGCCTCTAGCTCAATTGGCAGAGCATCGGACTCTTAATCCGCAGGTTCTGGGTTCAAGTCCCAGGGGGCGTACCAAAAAGTTGTCGCAGTTGGATGGAGCGCAACTTTCCAGAAAACGAACAAAGGCCCGGGTCGATGCCCGGGCCTTTGTCGTTACTTCGACCGACTCATCGACGACGTGCCGGAGCCTTACGTGCTGCAGTCTTTTTGGCCGGAGCCTTACGAGCGGGAGCCTTGCGTGCCGGGGCCTTTTTGGCAACAGCCTTTTTCTTGGCCGGAGCCTTACGAGCGGGAGCCTTTTTGGCAACAGCCTTCTTCTTGGCCGGAGCCTTCTTGCCGGCAATGACGGCATCTTTAAATGCCTTCAGCGGGGTGATCTTTGCGGCCTTCTTGGCCGGAACCTTCACGGTTGCACCAGTCTGCGGGTTACGGGCAAGACGCGGTCCGCGCTGCACGCGACGGAACTTTGCGAAGCCGGTAAGCACCACATCTTCACCTGTCGCGACCGTATCGGTGATCGTGATGATGAACTCTTCGACAAAGGCCACGGCCTGTTTCTTGTCGATGTCGAGCCGCTCGGCGAGTTCAGCGGCCAGCTCTCGTTTGTTCACGCTCTTCTCCTTGATTCCCGACGGCCACCATCGGTGGTGGCACGTGACGACCGGGGAGATCATCGTCGCGCACTCTTCAGCGCGAATCGCGGCAATCGCGCAAAAAATCAGAAATCTTCTGCCCGATTGTGTCCTTCGTCTCGCCGGCACCGTCCTTCCGGTGACTCAAACCACACTGAAATGACTCAGGGAGTGAAAACGATCTTCCCGAATTGGTCACCGTTAAGCATCTCGGCGAATCCGGACTGAGCGTCCGCCAGCGGCCGAACGGAGTCAATCACCGGACGAACACCGGTGGCGTCGACCATTGAGACGAGCCGTTGGAGCTCTCCGCGCGTTCCCATTGTCGAGCCGATAACCGAACGCTGAAGAAAGAACACCTGAGTGAGATCAGCCGATGGATCGTCACCAGTCGTGGCCCCTGACACGACGACAACTCCACCAGGCCGGACAGCTCGAACAGAACTTGCCCAAGTGGCGCGACCGACCGTCTCGACGACTGCATCGACTCGCTCCGGGAGTCGATCGTCTGGAGCGAAGGTTGCATGTGCGCCCATTTCAATTGCCCGTGCCCGCTTTTCTTCACTACGACTCGTTGCCCATACGCGCAGTCCTGCAGCACGCGCTAGAGCGATCGCTGCAGTTGAGACTCCCCCACCTGCACCTTGGACGAGCACCGTGTCGCCAGGACGCAACGCCGCTCGCGTAAACAACATCCGGTACGCGGTCAGCCATGACGTTGGCAAACAAGCAGCTTGTTCAAACGTGAGCGAAGCGGGCTTCGGAATCAGATTGCGACGCGGTACCGCAATCTTTTCAGCAAGCGTGCCGGGAAAGCGTTCCGACAGAAGTGAGCGGCGAGGGTCGAGCGTTTCATCACCGTCGCCGGCGTCGGGGTCAGCAATCACTGCGTGAATAATCACCTCATTGCCGTCAGCATCGACGCCCGCACCGTCACAACCAAGAATCATCGGAAGCAACTCGGGCCGGAGCCCAACACCCTTCAAACTCCAGATGTCGTGATGGTTCAACGCTGCGGCATGCAGCGTTACAAGTACCCAACCTTCAGGGATTTCGGGCTCAGGTACGTCACCAAGCGTGAGTCCTGCGAGCGGGTTTTCAGCGTCGAAAGACGTTGCGGAGACTGCGAACATTCAGACGACAGTAACTGACTCGCGGGCGATCGCATCGAGTTCCGCGCGGACTGAATCAGCGCCAGGCAGACGAACAATCACTATTCCGTTTGCATCTGCACGAACGACAGTCGGAGCGCGTCGCACTTTGTAACTGCTCGCAAGATCGAGATGTTCGGCAACATTGAGAACAAGAACAGAATCACCGACCTGTTGTGTCGAGATCTGTTTAACGACGAGGGGGCAGACAGCACAAAACTCGGTCGTGAAGACCAGCCACAGTGGCTTTCCTGTTCGATGATCAGCGGGAACAGGTGCCCATCCGCCCTTACGTTCTGGACGTTGCGCATCGAAGAGTTCGCTTTCCTCTCGTTCGATAGTGACAACTCGAACGCCGCCACGAAGGCGAATGAGAATCACGTACATTTCGCAACCTACGCAGATACCAGTTGTTGCTGCGGCAGCAGCAAGGGCAGCGACGATGAGCGCAAGAGTCCACCCGAGTATCGACGCACCGAAAAGGAACGCGAGCGTCGAGGCTACGAGAAAGACAACACCGACCGCCGCTGCGAACCGGGGCGGACGAGGATCCTCAAGTTCGTGAGGTGGCTTCAACCGCGGCCGCAGAACAGCGCCGTAGACCCGCAACACCGGACCCCACTTCGGTCCAAAAGCCGCCCCAAGAAACAGAACAACACCAAACACCGGGACAACCAGCCACTGGCCAGTAAGGAAACCGAGGAGAAGGGCCACGGCGAGTACGGCTTGATTTGTCCGTGGTCCGCGGGGATCGATCGGGGCAGGTGTCGTAGCCATGGGGCCACCTTAATCCCGACCTATTCAATCAACAATAGGAACTCGGGAATTCCGCACCCGATCGAGCCGAGTCACCACTTCGACATGGTGCGTGTGCGGAAACATGTCGACCACGACTGCCTCGATGGGCTGGTAACCCTCGGAGGCGAGCAGGGCGATGTCCCGGCCGGCGGCGGCGGGATCGCAACTCACGAGGAGGAATCGATCGGCCTCGGCAGCAGCCAGCACCTTCACAGCCTTCCGACCAAGACCAGCGCGAGATGGATCGGCGATAACGAGATCGGCCGAGGGAACACGGAATCGTTCGATTGAAGTCCCGACCACCCGAACGTCGAGGTCGGCGAGATTCACCTTTGCGTCGGCCACCGATGACCGCCCTCGCTCAGCAGCCACAGCGCGCCACCCCTCGCGCCCAGCGAGCAAGCTGCCTGCAAAAAGCCCGACGCCACAATATGCGTCAACCAGCGTGGGTTGATCGCGCGTGGAATCCTCCAAGATCTCAGCAGCCATTTGCGCGACAACGTTGACCAATGCCTCGGCCCCGTCGGGACGAGTCTGGAAGAACGATTCCGCTGAGATTCGCCAAACACGCCCCGCAACTTCTTCGTGGATCCAGGCTCGACGTCCGGACTTCAGTTCGTCCACACCGATGACGAGGACGTCGGAAGGAAGACGGACGCCAGATGCTGATGGAGTAACGACAGCAATTCGCTCCCCTGTTGCAGTTCCAACGCGGAGAGTCACTTCGGTTGCGGCGCCAAAATCACCGTCTACTAAGAGTTCCTCAAGAAGAGGATGTGCAACTGCACATGAGGAAAGTGTCAGCACGTCATGGCTTGATCCCATACGAAGCCCCGCACGGCCACCAACGACAGCGGCGCGCAGCGTCGTTCGAAATCCCCAAGGATCGAGCCTCGCACCGACGCGAACGACAGGTTCTTTCCAGCGGCCGAGTCGACGAAGGGCATCAGAAACAATGTCGACCTTCGCTACCAACTGAGCATCGTGATGCAAATGGGCGAGGTCACAACCGCCACAACCTTCAATGACATGAGGGCATTCCGGTTCAATCCGGCCCGGCGAAGGAGTGACGACTTTGATGATTCGCCCGTGTTCGCTCCCTCGGCGCTCAATTACCGAGACCTCAAGGCGCTCGCCAGGCAAACCACCGTCGACAAGAACCACGCGACCATCGTCTCGGCGGGATAACCCCACCCCGCCAGCCACCAAACGCTCGACGTCGACGACCACGGAACGATCAGACATTCGATTGATGGGTCGATCAGAACCAGAAAGGTCGGTCACCTGTGCAGCGTAGGCGGGTATCGTCGCCCTAACGATCAACTCGAAGAAAGTTCGCCATGTCGACTCCTTCAACATCACGGCCTATCGAAATCTCACCATCGGTGCTCACCGCCGACTACTCACGCCTCGGTGAGGTATGTGTCGAACTTGAGAAGGCCGGAGCCGACCTCATCCACTGGGACGTCATGGACGGCAACTTTGTTCCCAACCTGTCATTCGGCGCAGAAGTCATCGCCTCGATTCGACCGCTACTGACGATCCCGTTTGAAGCGCATCTCATGGTCACCGAACCGACATGGATTCTCGATGCCATGGTTAACGCGGGGTGCAGCACGGTGATGGTGCACCAAGAAGCGTGTCTGCATCTTCACCGCACACTTGGTCGCATTCGCGAACTCGGTGCCACTCCAGCCGTTGTCATCAACCCCGCCACCCCGCTTGAGTCGATCATCGAAGTTCTTGACCTCGTCGGCCTCGTCCTCATCATGTCGGTGAATCCTGGTTTCGGCGGGCAGTCATACATCGCATCCGTTGAATCCAAGATGCGTCGGCTTCGCGAGATCGTCATTGACCGAGGCCTCGAGATCGACATTGAGATCGACGGCGGCATCGCTCCGCCGACCATTACATCGGCGGCTGCTGCCGGAGCGAACCGATTCGTCGTTGGCAGCGCAATGTTCCGAGACCCTCAAGGGTTTGAGCACGCCACAGCGGAACTCCGCTCGCTCGCATCTGCTGCGACCATCTGAATCGATGCCTTCAACCCGGCCCCGTCCTCGAGCGGTGCTCGTCATCGTCGTTGCGCTTTTCGTACTCGCTGCTGCGGGCGTTGGGCTTTGGATGGTGTTGAAGAAATCCGAAACTCGTTCGGCGGAAAAGCTGTGCACACAACTCGGCGCAGTCACATCCCTCTCAAGTTCCCTCGTCACGCTTGACCCAACAACGCTGGGACCACAGGTTGCTGAACTACAACGAGCGGCAGCGGTAGCGCCGTCAGACATACAGGCCCAAATGATGGTATTGGCATCATTCGTCGAAGAACTTGCCGACGCGGTGCGGGCTTCGCCCGTCGATAAGAAGGCGACTCTCATCGCAGCACTCGCAGAACGTCAAGATCGCGTGGATGAGGTAACGGCCTCGGGGCAAGCCGTCGAAGCCTGGGCTATCACGAACTGCGGTGTTCCGTTGCGGACGACAACAACGCAAAAATCCTCCACCACAACGACGCGCAGATAGTTCGTCCAACCGGTGGTCTTGGACAGACCGGAAATGATTTAGAGCAGTTCTCCGCGCTTGACAATGACGTTGTCAACGATGCCGTAGGCCTTCGCCTGCTCTGCAGTGAACCAACGGTCGCGCTCTGAGTCGATTTCGATCTGATCGACGGCTTGGCCTGTGTGGAACGAGATCCGCTCGGCCATGAGGCGCTTGATATACGCCATTTGTTCCGCCTGAATAGCGATGTCAGAAGCTTGGCCCTGAACACCGCCAAGAGGCTGATGCATCATGATTCGAGCGTGCGGAAGCGTGTGACGCTTGCCTGCGGCTCCGGCGCAAAGCAGGAATTGTCCCATTGATGCCGCGAGTCCCATACAGATGGTTCCGACATCAGGGGTAATGAACTGCATCGTGTCGTAGATGGCCATACCGGCGGTGATTGAACCGCCTGGTGAGTTGATGTACAGCCAGATGTCTTTCCCCGGGTCTTCTCCCTCGAGGTACAACAGTTGGGCAACGATCTGATTGGCAACGGCGTCGTTGACATCGCTACCGAGGACCACAATGCGGTCCTTGAGGAGCATGCGGAAGATGTCTGCTCCCGGGTCTGCGATGGAGGCGGCCATAGCCACCTGCGGTGCGATCGGGGGATTCGACATCGGGCTCCTTCCAACGGACTGGGTTCGGCTCCAAGAACCGACTTCGGCAGGCTACAGGGCCAACTGGCATCTCCGACGCGCTCGGCGCCCGCATTAGAGATAGAGCGCCCCAAGCACCCCAACAGCATTCACGCAGATGTGAGCGACGATCGACGGACCCAACCGGCCATTAGCGCGAATCACAAGGAGGGCGAAGACGGCTCCGTAGGTGGCGGTAACTCCAACAATGAATGCGGCCTGACCCCACGTATCACCTTGGGCATGAAGCAACCCGAAGACCAGAGACGAGATGATCACGCCAGTCGCCAGATTCCATCGGCGGCCAAGAGCTCGCAAGAACAGCCCCCGAAAGAACAGTTCCTCGACAACCGGCGTACAGATTGCGACGAGGAAGAAAATGACCAACGCCGTCAACGCACTGGGTTTCGTCGGAAGGAACTCTGTATTCGATGGGGAGGGATCGCTCGAAATCAGAACCCAAACAATCCCGCCAAGTACCGAAAGCACAAGCCCAACGAATCCCCCGAGCAAACCCCACGCGAGATCAACAGGTCGGAACGCAAGGCCAAAGTCCAACCGAAGACTGCGCTGGCCCTTCCAATAGGTTGCAACAACAGGCCAACCCAAAAACCCCACCCAGCCACACACAATGCTGATCGTGAGTGCCCCGAGACTCAGTTCCGTGAGTGACAAATCGGAGCCATCACCGGTAGCAATCAAAATGACCGATGCAACGATTCCCCCGACGACCCAAAGGGCGAGACCAATAAAGACGTCGCCAAGCCCCCAACGAATGACTGAACCTTGCCGAGCACTAGGGGTCGGTGGTGGCGGCAGCGGTGCTGGCGTCGTTGGCGGCTGCGCGTGCGGTGGCAGTGGTGGTTCAGATGGAAAGGTCATGACAGTTCCAGCGCCAATGCTCGCAACGCCCGACCCCGATGACTGATCGCATGTTTTTCGGAGGTGTTCATTTCAGCGAAGGTTCGACCATCGCCATCGTCAGGAACGAAAACGGGGTCGTATCCGAAGCCCCCTTCTCCTCGGGGTTCCGAAGCGATGACACCCGAAACAATTCCCTCCACTATGGATTCAGAACCATCGGGCCAACGCACCAGAACCACGGTACGGAACCTCGCGCGACGTTCCTGTGGCGTTTTCGCTTCTGCGAACTCAAGTTCTCTGAGAAGTTTTGCGATATTCGCGACTGAATCGCTGGGTTCACCGGCATATCGCGCCGATCGGACCCCTGGCGCACCGCCGAGGGCTTCGACTTCAAGACCCGTATCGTCTGCGAGTGAAGCAGCACCGGTCGCGTTCGCGATCGCTTCAGCTTTGAGGCGGGCGTTGCCTTCGAGCGTTTCGGCATTCTCGTCAACATCGGGAACTGTTGCGGGACGTGGTTCTAGGACGACGCCGCACGATGCGAGGATCTCTTCGATCTCGCTCACTTTGTCGGGATTCGCGCTCGCACATACGAGGCGCCGACCGCCCACCGTGCTCAGTCCCGACGCGGCGGCGGGTCGGAAAGGAGCAACTTCTGCATGGTGAACAACTCGCGGATGCCGCCTTCGGCGAGTCCGAGGAGTTCATCAAGCTCACCACGACTGAAGCTCATTCCCTCCGCCGTTCCTTGGACTTCAAGGAACCGGCCGCTCTCTGTCATCACAACATTCATATCGACTTCAGCTGCAGAGTCTTCGACGTAGGGAAGGTCAAGCACCGGCGTGCCATTGACTATTCCCACAGAGATAGCGGCACACGCTTCAGTGAGCGGATTTTTCGAGATACTTCCTGCTTGCACGACGCGGGTGAGCGCGTCATGCAACGCGACATAACCACCTGTTATCGAAGCCGTGCGAGTTCCACCATCGGCCTGAAGGACATCGCAATCGACGACAACCTGACGCTCACCAAGCGCTTCCATGTCGCACACCCCCCGGAGGGAACGTCCGATGAGTCGCTGGATCTCGTGAGTCCGGCCCGATGGCGATCCTTTACTCACTTCGCGCCGAACACGCTCAGGGGAAGCACCCGGCAACATCGAGTACTCAGCGGTGACCCAGCCTTTGCCGGAGCCCTTCATCCACCGCGGAACACTCTCGTCGATTGATGCAGTGCAGAGAACAATCGTGCGACCAAATCGAATTAGGGCCGAACCGGTGGCCGCGTCGGTGAAGTCGCGCTCAATCGAAATATCGCGAAGTTCGTCTGGTCGTCGTCCGTCTGGTCTCACAGTTGGTACCTCTCATGGGGGGATGCAAGTTCAACGGGAGCACCGTAGGCCGATTCTCCATTGCGAGCGTGCACCGACAGATCAGACTCTGGCCAAAAGTGTGTCAGCACACACCGCTTCGCTTCGGCAGCGCGCGACATCTCACCTGCAGCGCGCGCCGACAGATGCTTCATTCCATCTGCTTCGGCGTCAGTTCCGTACGTAGCCTCAACGAGCGCGAGATCAACGCCTCGACCCAGCCGCTCGATGCTCCACTCGGGACCGGTGTCAGCGGAATACACCATCGAGCCGCCTCTCGTCGATTCGATCCGCATGGCGTGAGTCTCTACGTAATGATCAGTTTGCTCGAGCCGAAACCGCAGTGAACCTATTGCGAACTCGTCTCCGTCACCTGTGACGTTCCATTCAAAGGTTGGCTCCAAATTGCCAGGCATAAGCGACGCGATCGCTCGAGTCTCTGCAGTGCCCCACACCGGAAGGCCTTCACGCGCATATCGATATCGAGAGGCCACGTGGAGACCTGCAAGATCACTCCAGTGATCTGCATGCGAGTGAGACAAAACAACAGCGGTCACCTCAGAAAGTTTGATGTGTCTCTGGAGCGAACCAAGGCAGCCCGGTCCCAGGTCAATCAAAACATTCGATGTGCCGTCCTGGATCAGATAGCCACTACACGGGCAATCCTGCCCCGGGTAACTCCCTGAGCATCCAAGAACGGTCACGAGCATTTTCAAACGCTAGTGGGACTCTGCATTCGACATGCAGAGCGGACAACACCGACGCTCCCGTTCCATGCGAGACTGCCACTATGCGCATTCCTGCAAGCGTTGACTACGCGATCCGAGCCATGGCCGAGTTGGCCAGCAGAGGCGAAGGTCCTGTCACCGCCGAGGAGCTCGCTGTGGCTCAGGGAATTCCGCTTAAATTTCTCAGAGGGATCATGACTGAGCTCAAGCGATCCCGGCTAGTGAGTAGCCAACGAGGACCCGAAGGCGGCTTTGTCCTCACTCGCCCCGCCAACGAGATTTCATTAGCGGACATCTTTCGAGCAATCGATGGACCACTCGCCACTGTGCGCGATCAAAGTCTGAGTTCTATGACCCACATCGGTGCAGCCGCCGAACTACCCACCGTGTGGATGGCCGTCCGTGCAAGCCTTCGGCGAGTACTTGAAGTCGTCACCATTGCTGATCTCGCCGACGGCTCTCTGCCCGCTCCGATCGCCGATTTGGCATCGGAATATCGAGCCGAGACCGAATCCCGGCACCCCTAGAGGTTTGTGAGCCACTGCGGCTCAGTCGATGAGACCGCGTTCGCGCAAGTAACTGATGATCGTGTCCGCTGCCGCTTCTGGGGGCAACGAGGTCGTATCGACAGTGAGTTCCGGGTATTCCGGGGCTTCATAGGGTGAATCGATTCCGGTGAAGTTTGCTAGTTCGCCACGACGGGCCTTGAGATACAAGCCCTTGGGATCGCGCTCCTCGGCCACTTCGATCGGAGTTTTCACGTACACCTCGATGAATTCACCATCTTCCACGCGTTCGCGCGCCATGCGTCGTTCAGCAGCAAACGGAGAGATGAAAGAGACGAGAACGATCAGGCCGGCATCAACCATGAGCCCAGAGACTTCCGAGACACGGCGAATGTTTTCCACTCGATCCGCATCGGTGAATCCGAGGTCTTTGTTCAGCCCGTGACGAACATTGTCTCCGTCGAGCAGGTACGTATGGCGACCTTGCTCAAGAAGTTTCTGCTCGACAATATTGGCAATCGTCGACTTACCAGACCCGGACAGACCGGTAAACCACACGACACATGGTTTCTGGCCCTTTTGCATCGCGTGAGCGTTCTTGTCGACCTCAATCGCTTGCCAATGAACGTTGTCTGACCGCCGCAACGCGAAGTGAAGGAGCCCAGCGGCAACTGTTGCGTTGGTGAAACGATCGATGAGGATAAAACCACCCATGTCACGGTTCTCGTCATATGGATCAAACGGAATCGGACGATCAAGATTGATATTGCAGATGCCGATCTCATTCAGTTCGAGCGTGCGGGCAGCAACGTGCTCAAGCGTGTTGACATTTACCTTGTATTTGGGCTGAGCCAATGTTGCGCTCACCGTGCGAGCGCCGATCTTGAGCAAATACGGGCGACCCGGAAGCATCTCGTGGTCGTCCATCCAGACAATGTGAGCCTCAAACTGATCGGCTACCGCTGGCGGTGCAAGCGACGTCGCGATGACATCGCCACGACTGATGTCAATTTCATCAACAAGCGTAATGGTGACCGATTGACCGGCAACCGCCTCATCAAGATCACCGTCGAAGGTAACGATTCGGTCGACAGTGCTTGCTCGGCCAGATGGCAGAACGCGAATCGAATCGCCTGGATGCACGGTACCGCCAGTGATCTGACCAGAGAATCCTCGGAAATCGAGATCGGGTCGATTCACCCATTGGACGGGCATGCGAAATGGGAGCGATTGAAGTTCATTGTCGACCTGCACGCTTTCAAGGTGAGTAACAAGTGGTGGACCGCCATACCACGGCATGTTTGGCCCGACCTCGGTGATGTTGTCGCCTTGGAGGGCCGACATCGGAATACTGGTGATGTCGTTCAAACCAATTTGCGCTGCGAACTCCCTGTAATCACGATCTATCTGCTCAAAGACTTCTTGCGAATAGTCAACGAGATCGATCTTGTTGACAGCCAACACAACGTGACGAATACCGAGAAGAGAAACCAAGAAACTGTGACGTCGCGTTTGGGTGAGTACACCCTTTCGCGCATCGATAAGAACGACTGCGAGATCGGCAGTTGATGCGCCCGTAACCATGT
>SYBH01000155.1 GCA_005787345.1 Actinomycetota bacterium | reverse complement strand
TTCACTATGGCGGCGACTTCGTACCTTTTTTGTCTTATGCCCTTTAGCTTCGTGTTGCCGATTACTCCTCTTGCCCAATTGACCATGACAATTGGTCAGGGGTCGCCGACCACGACCACTACGACCACCACGACCACAGCGCCGTCAACCACGACGACCGCTGCAGGTACTCCAGTCACTCCAGCGTTCACCGGCTGATCGATTCAGCTTCGAGGTTTGAACGGTGCCGCTCCTTCGGGGGCGGCACTTTTCGTTTGGGCGCCATGACTGTCTCGCCTGATGCGTAGGGTGTCGCCGTGGCCAAGCTCCGAGCAGTGTTCCGTTGCACCGAATGCGGCACGAGCGTGCCCAAATGGGTAGGTCGCTGTCCCGGTTGCGAGGGCTGGAACACGCTGGTTGAAGAACTCGACGACGTATCGAAAGTTTCGTCTGCGGCGTTGTTAGGCAAGCGCGATTCACCCGTTCCCATTTCTGAAGTCGACGCGCACGAATGGCAGCCGAAGCCCACGGGTATTGGCGAACTCGATCGTGTGCTCAGCGGCGGGCTTGTGCCTGGTTCGGTCACGTTGGTTGGTGGCGAACCCGGCATTGGTAAATCCACGTTGCTGCTGCAAGCAGTGGCGTCAATCGCTGCGTCGGGTTCGAAGGTTCTCTATGTGTCGGCCGAGGAATCCAAACAACAGGTTCGGTTGCGCGCTGAACGTTTGAACGCCCTGCAACCCGATTTGTGGCTTGCTTCGGAAACCGCTGTTCCTCACATTCTTTCTTCGGTCGATGAAATCAATCCTGCAGTGCTGGTCGTCGACTCGATTCAAACGGTGCATACGCCCGACATCAGTTCTGCTTCTGGTTCGGTCTCGCAGGTTCGGGAAAGTGCCGCACGATTGGTGACAACTGCGAAAGAGCGCGGTCTGTCAGTCGTGCTTGTTGGTCACGTCACCAAAGAAGGTGGCCTCGCTGGTCCTCGCGTACTCGAGCACATTGTCGACACCGTGCTTGCCTTTGAAGGCGATCGTCATCATGCGTTGCGTTTGTTGCGTGCGGTCAAGCACCGTTTCGGCGCAACCGATCAGCTCGGTTTGTTCGAAATGACTCAACAAGGCCTGCTCGGCGTTCCTGATCCCAGTCGTTTGTTCTTGGCTGATCGGCGCAAGGGCGTTGCCGGTTCGGTCATCGTGCCAACGATGGAAGGCGATCGGCCGCTGCTGGTTGAAGTGCAGGCGTTGGTCGCGCATTCCGAACTTCCTTCCCCGCGTCGCAGCGCCCAAGGTCTCGACTCCGGTCGGTTGTCGTTGTTGCTTGCGGTGTTGTCCGAGCGCGCCGGTGTCACGTTTGAAAAGCGCGACGTGTATGCGCTTGCAGTTGGTGGCGTGAAAATTGTTGAACCAGCAGCCGACCTCGGCGTCGCGTTGGCGCTCGCATCTTCTCGATTTAATACGCCGATTCCTGAAGACCTTGTGGTGTGTGGCGAAATTGGTTTGGGTGGCGAACTTCGTCAGGTCGCCCAAGGTGAACGCCGTTTGGCCGAGGCCGCTCGCCTCGGCTTTACGCGAGCGCTGGTGCCGCGCTTAGCGCCCGATGCGCCCGAGGGCATGAAGACCATTCGCGTTGGCACACTCGCTGAAGCCGTGGCTGCCGTGGGAATTGGCGACAGCAACTCCTCGGAGTTCTGAAACAACCCACGGGTAGACTCGTCGAATGGCTCGGCGTAGAAGTCCCGCGATGTTGCATGCACTCGGAATGGTCGCGCCCGGCACGCCACTGCGTGAAGGCTTCGATCGCATCCTGCAATCTGGCATGGGCGCTCTCATCGTCGTTGGCGACGGCCCCGATGTGCTCAACATCTGCTCGGGCGGCTTCTTGCTCGATGCCGCCTTCAGCCCCCAGCGCCTTTCGGAACTGGCCAAGATGGACGGCGCCATCGTGCTGGCCTCCAATGCCAGCCGCATCGCCCGGGCCAACGTGCACCTCGTGCCCAAGCCCAACGTGCCCACTTCGGAAACGGGAACCCGCCACCGCACTGCCGAACGAGTCGCTCGGTCCATCACCGTTCCGGTGATTTCTGTTTCTGAAGACATGTCGATCATCGCGGTGTACGTCGGCGATGAGAAGCATCAGCTCATGCCGATTCCGCGATTGCTCGACCGCGCCAACCAGGCCATGAAGACACTCGAGCGTTACAAAGAGCGTCTCGTTGAAGTGTCGAACAATCTCAACGCACTCGAAGTGCAGGGCGCGGTCACTGTTCGTGATGTTGTGGTCATGCTGCAGCGCACAGAAATGGTGTTGCGCATTGCTGAAGAAATCGAATTCGACATCGTTGAACTTGGCGTCGATGGCCGACTCTTTCGACTTCAACTCGAAGAAGTGATCGCCGGCGTTGCGAACGATCGTCGCTCTGTTGTGCTCGACTATTTACACGAGGACAACGACTGGCACTTTGCGGAAGCATCCGCTGGATTGTCGGGGCTCGACATGGAACAACTCCTCGACCTCACCGCAGTGGCGAGTGTGTTGCATCTCGAAGACGCCGACGATCTGAAAGCTTCCGTGCAACCCAAGGGCTATCGCATGCTTTCGCGCATCCCTCGTTTACCGGAATCGATTGTCGGTCGCATCGTGGCCAAGTTTGGTTCGCTCGATGTTGTGATGAGCGCGACGGAAGCCGAACTTGAAACGGTGGAAGGTGTAGGCGATCAGCGTGCTCGTTCCATCAAGGATGGGCTGTCGCGCTTGGCCGAAACCAGCATTCTCGATACCTATAACTGAGTCCAGCGAGGGTTCAATGCGCATCACATTGCCGAATGGCGTTCCCACTGAACTTGCTCAGCCTTCAGTGGTTGACGAGAACACTCTCGGTGTCGTTCTCTTTCCTGACATCATGGGTTTGCGCCCGTTGTTTGACGACATGTGTGCGCAACTTGCTGCCGATCACGGTTGGGTGGTGTGCGCGCCAGAACCGTTCCCTGGTCGTGAAGAACTCACGGTGGACGAACGCCTTGGAGTGATGGCCGATTTCGACGATGACGAACTTCGTGCCACTGCCGAGTTAGCTGCCGATGCAACAGGATGCAGCCGAGTCGTCGCCACTGGTTTCTGTATGGGCGGCATGCTGGCGTTCAAGGCTGCAGCATCAGGTCGTTTCGAACGTGCGGCGGGGTTTTACGGAATGATTCGCCTCCCGGAAACCTGGGCCAGTGGCCGCTTGCAACAGCCGATCGAAGCGTTGGCCTCGCCCGATCGTTGTCCGACTCTTGCCATCATCGGAACCGCTGATCACTTCACGCCGCCGCAAGATGTTGCTGATGCCGAAGCGCTTGGTGTCGTTGTTGTTTCGTATGAAGGCGCTGAGCACGGATTTGTGCATGACGCATCACGTCCAACTCATCGTGCCGATGACGCCGCCGATGCGTGGCGTCAGGTTGTCGCGTTTCTCGAGGCCTGAAGTTTTCAGGCTTTGGAAAGTTTGCTCAGTGGCTCGATAGTTGTGGCATGCGCCATCTCGTAGGCGAGGGCTGCAAGCGGAGTCCAGTCAATGTTGCGGAACGCGTCTGTGAGCAAGCTGAGAGAAACCGTGCCGATGCCATTGGCCGCGGTGAGATACCAAAATGCGGCGGCGTCTTCAGTGGCGGTGGGGTCGGCCTTCTCGACAGCATCAAGAACAATTGCGAGCGATGCCGCTGTGCGTTTGCGTCCGGCGGCGGCGAGATCTGTGTGGTGACGCATTGCGACGGTGGTCTCGGTGCGAAGCTGGCGGATGGCTCGGTTCGACTCTGCGAGCAACCCGAATTGCAAGGCGAGGATCGCGTTTTTGTAGCCCTCGGGACTGAGCTCAAGAAACGACGCTGTTCCCGTTTGCCAGATCTGCGTCATCATCTGACCAATCGCCATGTGCATGAGCTCATCTTTGGTGCCGACATGTGTATACGCGGAACTAAATGAATGACCAGCGGCTCGGGCAACTCGGTGTGCGGTGGTCTTTTCGAAACCAACACGCGCAACAACTTCCATCACGGCGGAAACGAATTCATCGAGGCCAACGTCGCCAGTGTCGGGAGCAGGGATTGAAAGTGAAACGGGCGAGGCGCTGAGACCTTGTTGATTCAAGTTCGCAGGATCAAGAGCGCTTTCCCGGAACCGGAGAAGGATTGCCTTCCACGGCGGACGCGACTTGGGGACTGATCGGCTGGTGACAATGCATCCAGTCGGAACGGTCAACCGAAGTGAGCAGATGGCCGGAGGAATATCGGGATGCTCAGCGCAAATGTGCTGAAAGAGGGAATCCACCTCGTCGCGAACAGAGTCGACAAGAAGAGGAAAGCGTCGTGCAACGCAGACAATCTCGATCGCAGCTGCGGTGAGCGCAGAAGGGGCGTCGAGTTCCTGGAGCAACCATTCAGAGGGTTCTAAATCCTTGGAAGAGGCAAATGTGTCGAATTCGAGGATGAGCCGTCTGAAGTGATCACGAAGCTTCTCGTCCCAGAGTTCAAGCGCAACGTCTTCGGCAGAGTCGTACCGGCCGTAGAGCGGGCCATTGGACATGCCTGCGTGCGCTGCGATCTTCGTGAGTGCAAGACCATCGACTCCATTTGCCGCGAGTAACTCAAGAGCCGAAGCGGTGATGGCCTCTTGAACCTCGCGGGTCTTTTGTGCTCGTGAGACCTTTGGTCGGTCTGGTGTCGAACGTGCTGATCCTGAGCTTTTGGTCCTTGTGGCCATGACATGAGGCTAGGGGAGATTGAGTTCTAGCGAAGGTTTTGATTATTAGCACAAGGATTATTTGAAAATAGGAAATCTTTTGAAAGTCTGACGACAGGGCTTTGAGGACCGGACAGGGCGGAGAACGGGCTAGAACAATTGAGCCGTCGTCGTGATGGCATGGAGGAACCATGAAGGTCGATATCTCACTCGCAATGTCCGGACCGCTCGATGCGGTGCCCCGGGCGGCGGAAC
>SYBH01000154.1 GCA_005787345.1 Actinomycetota bacterium | reverse complement strand
TCCGGGGTCGCCTTGTGCTCACCTCGGCAGACTCTGAAGACGACGCAATTGCAGGAACTGTCGCGATCGCAATGCGTCGCTCGGCGATGTTCGGTCGTGCGCCGGCCATCCATGATCTCACTGTTGCCTTCACCCTCTGGGGTTATTTGTCAGAAGCTCCGGCCGACCTCGTTGCGGTTCGTGCTCAGGTTTTCGCTGCTGTTGCCAGCACACACCACTACATGGAACGTCGGGCAATCGTCGACGCGGTACCCGACGAGATTCTGCGTCTTGACCCTGCTGCGGTAACCGCACTTGTTCGTAACGAACCTTCTCGCATCATGGCGATGGCCAACGCCGCGTTGGCTGGTCAATCACACGACGACCACGCCTAACTTTTTCGAGCCGATTCGGCTGTCGGAAATGAACGTGCCCGGCTAGGGCGTTACGGCTGTGGTGGAACCAGTGCCCATGGCCGACCACGTCGCAGGAGTCGTAGCGAAGACATCGATTGGTGTTCCCGCAGGGATGGTCTCAGCGATCTTGGTCACGACATCATTTGGGATGCGGACGCAGCCGTTTGAGGCTTTGGTTCCAATGAGTTCGGGCTGGTTGGTTCCGTGGAATGCAACCTGCGGAAGGCCATTGTCGAACGTGTCAAGAACCTCGCTGTAGCCATTAATTGGCAGGATCCACGCGCCATAAACGCCGGTGTCGGAGGAGTTCTTGATCTTTTCAGTCACGAAGTAATGCCCGACCGGCGTCGGCGTTGAGTCCTTGCCGATGACGACATCAGTTTCAATGAACACATCAGGACCCTTGAAAACTTTGAGGTGGAACGTCGAAAGGTCCAGTTCCATGCGGTACTCGGTTGCCGCGATGGTGACATCGTCAGCCTTGACCCAGCCGGTGGTGTGGTTGGGGCGAGCGGTGATGAGTACCTTCATGTAGTCGCCCTGATTTTCAAGAACTTCGACAACAAGTGGATTCTTGTAATAGGTGGGGTTTGTGAATTCGTAACCGTCAACGGTCTTCTTGACTCCGGCGGAGTTGAGTCCGTTGCGGGGAATCGCAGGAACCTTCGAGGCAAGTGTCGTCGAGGTGCTCGAAGTGCTTGACGGGGGAGAGGTGGCGACACTCTTGGGAAGTTGTTCGAGCACTGTGAGTTTTGCGCCCTTTGCCGTCGCGTAGGTGGTTTGGAACGGAACGGAAGCCGTTTCGATCGATGTTGTCGTTGTGTCAGACGACGACTTCTTGTCGCTTGAACACGATGCTGCGCCCAGAACCAATACGAACGACATCGCGATAACGGCCAATGGGCGGAAGCGGCGCAAGAGGGGCGAAGTTGTCATTGAGTGCTCCGGGCGAAGAGGGGAATGGCGGGCCGGTCGGAAAATCTGCTCTGAATCGGCGACTCGACCAAATGAGCGAAGGCCTGACGGTACCATCGTCCCTGTGAACACCCCAGTCGCCCGAGTCCGCTTCGCCCCTTCTCCAACGGGCTATCTCCATATCGGTGGGGCACGAACCGCACTTTTCAACTGGCTTTTTGCTCGCCAGCAGGGTGGCGAGTTTGTTCTTCGTATCGAAGACACCGACGCCGAGCGGTCTCGCCCCGAACTGATCGACATCATCTTCCGCTCACTTGAGTGGCTGGGGCTCGATTGGGATGGCACGCCCGTTCATCAGTCCGAGCGTGGGGCCATGCATCTCGCTGCAGTCGAGAAACTCCTCGGTAACGGTTCTGCCTACTGGTGTGCCTGTGCCCCCGACGAAGTAAAGGCTCGGGCCGAGGCCCGCGGTGGGACACCTGGATACGACGGATTCTGTCGAGACCGTGCATTGGGTCCCGGCGATGGTCATGTTGTCCGATTCCGGGTCCCCGATTCTGGAAGTACGGCATTCGACGATCTCATCCGCGGCACCGTCAGTTTCGAACACGCCGTTCTTGAAGATTTCGTCATCCTTCGTTCGAACGGCACGCCGATGTTCCATTTGGCCAATGCCGTCGACGATGCCGACCAAGGCATCACTCATGTCATTCGCGGTGAAGACCTCATCAACGTCACACCGAAGGTGCTGCTCATCCGTGAAGCGCTTTCGATACCGGGTGAACTGATCTTTGCTCATCTCCCACTCATTGTGAATGAAAAGCGTCAGAAACTTTCAAAGCGTCGTGACGATGTTTCGGTGGGTGATTACATCGACCGTGGCTATCTGTCCGAGGCAATGGTGAACTATCTCGCCACTCTTGGTTGGGGTCCCCCTGATGACATCGAGATTCGACCGCTTGCCGAAATCGTTGATCTTTTTCGCATTGCCGACGTCAATAAGTCGGGTGCATTTTTCGACGTCAAGAAACTTCAACACTTCAACGGTGAATATATCCGCAATCTTTCTGTTACGCAGTTTGTTTCAAAGTCAACGCGCTGGCTGTATGAGGACACGCCTTGGGAAACCGATCGGTTCGACATTGCAACCTTCGAAGTTATGGCTCCACTCGTGCAAGAGCGCGTCAAGCTGCTTTCGGAAGTTCCTGGCTATGTCGATTTCCTCTTCGCCCCCGAACCAGTAATCGACGATGAGTCATGGCAAAAAGTCATGGTGAAGGGTGCCGAACTTGCAGATGCAGTGCTCAATCACGCGAGTGCACAGTTCGCTGACTGCGACTGGAATGCTGCGTCGCTCGAAGCAGCCTTGTTTTCTTATGCCGAACAGCACGAAATCTCAAAAGGCAAAGTCCAGGCACCCGTTCGGGTTTCCGTAACAGGTCGCAGCGTGGGGCCGCCGTTGTTTGAGTCCCTCGAAGTTCTCGGTCGCGACGAAACTCTTCGTCGAATCGCATTGGCGAAGGTTCGACTGCAGGGCTGACATGTTCTTTGGACTGCGCTGGGCGATACGAATCGCCTTCGGACTGCTTGCAGTTGTTGTGCTCTACATCGGCA
Source organism: Actinomycetota bacterium (assembly GCA_005787345.1). Classification (GTDB taxonomy): domain Bacteria; phylum Actinomycetota; class Acidimicrobiia; order Acidimicrobiales; family Acidimicrobilacustridaceae; genus Acidimicrobilacustris. Next base: position 21,559 of record SYBH01000154.1, on the reverse strand, counting down.
TCTCGTTTGCTCAGGTGTGGTGGGCATCGCGTCAGGACAACACTGCGCCTGCGTCTGCCATTGTCGTCATGGGTGCCGCGCAGTGGAATGGTTTGCCCTCGCCTGTCCTCAAGGGCCGACTCGACCATGCCGCCGATCTCTATCAAAAGGGCGTCGCGCCGGTAGTGATTGTGGCTGGAGGTAAGCAGGTTGGGGACAAGGTGACACAAAGTCTTGTCAGCTTTGAGTATCTGCGATCGAAAGGCATCCCTGAATCAGCTCTCAAGATCGAAGGGGCCGGCACCAATAGTTATGAAGAGCTTTCCTCAACGGCATTCATCATGCGCCAAGCCGGATTACCGCAGAACGTTGTGATTGTGACCGACCCCTATCACGCCTATCGCGTCGCCGATATTGCTGATGAGGTCGGTTTAGCTGCGCACGTGTCACCAACCTCGGGTAGCACAACCCTCAGCGACTACGTGCGCGAAACGGGTGCTGTCGCAATCGGTCGCATCATCGGCTACCGCCGATTGGCCGCCTGGCGCTAGCCGGATTCGGCTGCCTGGTGTGGTTTGGTGCCACCCCCGTTCCAGCCGGTAACGTTCGCTCGCCCTTCGGGGGTGGTGTAATTGGTAACACGGGTGGTTCTGGTCCATTTGTTGGGGGTTCGAGTCCTCCCCCCCGAGCTTTGAAGATCGGGCGTCGACAGAGTCGGCGCCCGTTTCGCGCCCCGGCTCGGCCCTTAGGCTGACCTCGTGACAACACTTCGATCTCTTTGTGTCTACTGCGGCTCCAAGCTTGGTAACGACCCCCGACACGAAGCCACTGCGGCAAAACTTGGGCGCCTTATGGCGCAGGCCGGCGTGCGCCTTGTGTACGGCGGTGGTTCGGTGGGTCTCATGGGAATCGTCGCTGATTCCGTTCTGGCCCATGGGGGCGAGGCGTTCGGAGTGATCCCGAAGGGGTTGTTCACCACCGAGATCGGACACCCGGGTCTGACGGAACTGGTCGAGGTCGGATCCATACACGAGCGCAAGGCGCGCATGGCCTCTGAGGCCGACGCATTTGTGGCGCTACCGGGCGGATTGGGGACGTTGGAAGAACTGGCCGAGATCGCAACCTGGTCGCAATTAGGCATCCACGCCAAACCGGTCGGAGTGCTCGATAGCGATGGTTTCTGGGAGCCCTTACTGGCATTTCTCGCCAGCGCAGCCGAAGCCGGTTTCATTAGGCCTCAGCATCGCGACATCATCGTCCGAATTACCGATGTCGACGAGGTGATCCCCGTTCTGTCCTCCAAAGCAGTGCCAGTGACCGAACCCCTCCTTGGTCTTGAAGAGTCCTGACCCGATGGGGTCTGGGCGGCACTGACGCGAGACAATTGGTCCATGGAACAGGTAGACATCGCTGTGATCGGTGCCGGTCCCGCAGGCTCATCGGCCGCGGCGTGGGCTGCGCGAGGCGGAGCATCGGTGGCGCTGTTCGAAAAAGCAGCACAGGGTCGTGAAAAATCCTGTGGCGATGGTCTGACCCCGCGAGCAATCGAAGAATGTCGTCGTCTCGGAATCGATGTCGAACGGTTTCATCGCATCGATGGATTGCGTGTGCAGGCCGGAAGCAAAGTTCGTGAAGTGTTGTGGCCCGATGGTGCGGTCCCGCCTGTTGGTGGGGTTGCGCCGCGCGCCGAGTTCGATGCAATGGTCATGCAAGCCGCAATCGATTCTGGCGCCGACTTTCGTGAGAATTCACCGGCGGAACCATGGATCGAAGACAACCGGGTACTTGGTGTCATCTGTCATGGCGAAAAGGTGCGCGCTGGGCTCACCGTGATTGCAACCGGGGCTGGTTCACCCGCAGCGCGCGCGGTTGGCGCAACGCGAATCGCGGCCTCGCCGTTCGGCTTAGCGATTCGTGGATACATCACTTCGAACCGCGCCGATGACCGCTACATGGAGGCATGCCTCACTGTGAAAGGTCCCGATGGTTCAATCGTTCCTGGATACGGATGGGTCTTCCCTGCCGGCAACGGCATTGTGAACATTGGTGTCGGCGCGTTGTCGACGATGAAGAACTTCTCTGATCTCAATCTCAACACCATGCTCGAGGCCTATACCGCTCAGGTGCGCGAGTCCTGGGGTCTTGGCGAGTTCGTCGCCCGACCCAAAGCGTGGCGGTTGCCGATGCATGTCGAACATCGCGGCGGGCCCGGTTGGGTTGTTGCCGGCGATGCCGCTGGCCTTGTAAATCCGTTCAACGGTGAAGGCATCGACTACGCGCTCGAATCTGGTCGACATGCTGCCGAATGTTTCCTCACTGAACCGGGGACCGCGTGGGCGTCGTATCAAGCAGTGCTGCGCAAGGAATACGACCCGTTCTTTGCCACCGCCCGCCGCTTCGCATGGCTGATTGGTCGTCCGAAGCTTCTGCAGTTCCTTTTGGGCATCGCCTTGTCGACGAACTTCACTATGAAACTTGTGCTTGACATCATGGCGAATCTGGTCGATATGGAACATCCTGGTTTGGCCGGCCGTTCCCTCACGATTGGTGGCAAGGCGTTGTCATTGGCCGACCCGCTTCTGGTTCGTTCTTCCGCCAAGGACAAGGCCAAGTCAGTAACTCCGGTCGGGTAGGTTCAGGACTCCCACAAGGGGATGAACGGGGGAGTCGGTCATGGGTAGTTCGCCAGTCGCCATTGTCACGGGTGCAAGCCGCGGAATTGGTCGAGCCGGAGCACTTGCTCTTGCCGAAGCTGGTTTCGATGTTGTCGTAAGCGCGCGCACCGTGCGAGAAGGCGATGGTGTAGCAGAACCCAACTCCGTTCGTGAAGAAACCACGCTCTCGGTGCCGGGAAGTCTTGAGCGCACCGCTGAGGAAATCGAAGAGCGCGGCCAGCGCGCGCTCATCGTCCCCATGGATCTCATCGACGTTGCGTCGGTCACCGCGCTTCCCGCCGCCGTGATGGCCGAATGGGGTCGCATCGACGTGCTGTTCAACAACGCGATCTTTCGCGGCGTTGGCACGCTTGATCGAATTACCGATCTCACGATTGAGTCGATGACCAACCTTCTTGCCGGCAACTTCATGAATCAGATCCTGCTTATTCAACAGGTGATCCCGCACATGCTTGCCGCCGGTGGCGGAACGATTATCGACATGGTTTCGGGTTCTGCTCGTCTCGATCCTGCTGGGCCTCCCGGAGAAGGTGGCTGGGGCATTCTCTATTCGGCATCGAAGGCCGCGTTTGGCCGCGTCGCTGGTGGTGTGAACGCGGAATATCGCGCTCAGGGCATCAAAGCGTTCAATGTGGACCCCGGCAATGTCGTGACTGAAGCTCGTAAAGCGGCCAAGCCCGACGATGAATACAGCAGCGGCTACGGAAGCGAGCCTGCCGAAGCAACAGGCAAAGTCGTTGCGTGGTTGGCGACTGATCCAACCGCCGACAAGTTCCTCGGTAAGTGGATCTTTGCGCCGAAACTTTGTTCCGATCTTGGATTGCTTCCTGGTTGGACCTTCCAGGTTCCGCAATGAACGCAGAGCAGTTGCAAGAATTCTCTGACCGACTCGAAATCCGATCTGTCGTTGAGGACTACGCGCGCTTTGCTGACCGAATCGATAACGAGGGTCTTGCGGGGCTGTTCGCTCCTGACGGTGTGCTACGCATCTTCGAGCGCGGCAATCCCGAACCAGTGCGACAACGCCTCGGGCGTGGCGAAATCTCTGAAGCAATCAAGGGATTGTCTCGTTATGACGTCACGATGCATTCGGTGAGCAATCACTACGTCGTTCTAAACGGCGATATCGCCAGCGGCGAAACCTATTGCCGCGCCACGCACGTCCGTACGGTTGAGGGTGGCGCTCCGGAAGCTCGCGAGAACTACGTCATGAACATCCGCTATCTCGACGAGTACGTGCGCTTGCCCGAGGGATGGCGCATTGCCAAACGTGAACTCCAAGTGGAATTCACCGAGGTCTTCCCAATTCTCTGAATCTCAAGATCAGCCGCGTAGAGAAGCGACCGACGAGGCATTCGCCAAGTCGAGTGCGAGTTCCGCTAATTCTGCGATGGTGTTCTCGGTGCTCGTGGTGTCATCGTCTGGGCGCGTGGCCTTGATGCGGGCCAAGGCCCCCTCGGTGATGATTGAGAGCTTGAAGACGGCGAGAACTCGGTAGACGTCGATATCTCGGAGAGAACGGCCGCTGGTTGCCTCGTAGCGAGCCAACAGGTGATCGCCCGAGGGAAAGCCCGGGTTGAGACGGTGCGGCTGAGGCGAGCGACTGCGCCACATGAGCGCACCGGCCTCGCCCCAGTACACGCTGACCATGCCCAGATCGGTAAGCGGATCGCCGAGGGTCGACATTTCCCAGTCGAGGACCGCCACCATCTTCGACGGATCAGTGTGACTCCACATGGTGTTGTTGAACGAGTAATCACCGTGCACGATCGATGCATCGGTGTGGGTGGGAATCGAACGCTTGAGACGTTCGGCAACCTCGTCAATGGCGGGAAGTTCTCGTTGTTTCGACTTCTCCCATTGAGTGCACCAGCGATTCACTTGACGTTCAAGGAATCCCGCGGGTTTTCCGAGTTGACCAAGACCTACCGCTTCGAAATCGACGGCATGAAGGAGAGCAAGAACATCGATGAGCTCGTCGCTTGCCGCAAGGGCTTGAGTTTCATCGAGGTGCGCAACCTGATCGGTGTCGGAGTAAACGATGCCATCGACGAAGTCCATCAAGTAGAACGGCACGCCGATGATTGATTCGTCTTCACACATTGCAACAGTTCTCGGAACAGGCACGTCGGTATTCTGAAGCCCGGTTTGCACGCGATATTCACGGCCCATGTCGTTCGCTGTTGCGAGGAAGGCCCCGACCGGCGGGCGACGCAGTACCCAATCATTGGTGTCGTCTTGAACGCGAAATGTGAGGTTCGAAGAACCCCCGGACAGGTGCGAGACCGTGATTGGTCCGCTCGCGGTGGAAACGTTGAAGCGAATCCACTCGCTGAGTGATGCAACCGGAACGGCCTCGGCGACCTGATCAGAGTTCATGTGACGGCAGTTTTCGCAATGATGTGGAGAAACTGCACCTCAAGCCGGTCGTGGACTACCACAGCTCGTTGACGTAGGTATCGGTTCCGACAACGGTGCGGAAGAACGGAGCAACCAGATGCACGTCGGCCAATCCGGCTGCGCCAACTGCCTCGGTATAGGTCCTCATACGATCGAGTGACTTGGTGACATCGCCACGAACGAAAATGACCTGCACGAGTCGTTCTGTGCCGCCTGCTGGGGTTCCAAGATCCATCGGCTGATCCGCCGCTGGAGTTGCCACCGGCTGCCATGACGACACGATTTCGATATCGGAACCGTTCATGAGTTCGGCATACGCGCCGGACTTTTCGAGTTCGGCATGGACGCTCTTAGCGGTGTTGCTTCCGCGGGCATCGAAGAACACCGTGAAGATGCCGTCGTACGCGCTGTCAAGCGCCACATCAACCGGAACGCCATCGGAATCGCGGTTTGCCGCACCGATGTAATCGAACAAGTTGGTATGGGTGTGCTTGCGCTCGGGGAAGCCGCGGTTATTGGTGTACAGCCACGTGACGCGCTCGGTGCTCCAATTGTTCCAGTCGTCGTGGTGTCCGCCCTCGATCCAGTAGATGGCCACGTAGGAGCCGGAATCAGTGGGGTTGGCAACAGCGGTGTCGCCCTCTGGCCAACGGAGATTTTTAAGACTGCGTGGTGCAACCCAACGCGAGCCCGACATCTGATGCGGTGCAACCATGCATCCTGCGTAGAAGTGATCGCGCTCGTACCAACGGTTGTAGGCCGATTCGAAACCAGGGTTGGGATCAACCATGGTGAGGAGCATCGATCCGACCTTCATCGGGTAGTCGTTAAGGCCGCCAACATCGAGTGGATATGCCATGAGTTCCTTCGCTTTCGAACGCGGGCGCAACGCCCCCTACGGGAAGTGAAACTAGCCGTTCAGGATGGAAGGCAAAGTGGCGATCAGCGTTGGGTCGCACCCAAGACGGAGACCCGATACATCAGACGGCGACCGGGGAAATCGTTGAAATCGCTTGTGAGATCGAGTCCTGTGATCTCTGCTCCAAGGGCGGGAGTGAGCCGACGAATCTGCATCCGCTGATGTTGACACTTTTCCCGACCACTCGTAGGTTCGCTGCACCGGCCGCCGGTTGGCGGCCCTTCATCTTGGGGGCTCAATTCCATGACAAACCTGTTCAGTTACGCCGGCAAGCGTGTTGTTCTCACTGGAGGGGCCACTGGTATTGGCGCCGCACTCGCTGAGTTGCTCGGTGAACTCGGTGTTGAGCACCTCACCATTCTCGACATCAAGGCACCAACCGGCCGCTGCGACACGTTCATCGAAACGAACCTCGCTGATCCCGCGTCGATCGATGCGGCGATTGCACAGATCGAAGGTCCGATCGACGTGTTGTTCTCCAATGCAGGCGTCGCGGCAAATGCTGGGGTGCGCACCTGCATGGCGGTCAACGTCGCAGCGTCGCGCCGACTCACCGACGGGCTCATTGATCGCATTACCAAGGGCGGAACCATCGTCTACACCGCGTCGATGGCAGGCAACGGTTGGCCCGCTCAGGTGGCGGAGATTACCGAGCTTCTTGAGATCGCCGATTGGGATGCGTTCCTTGATTGGTGCGAGGCGCACCCCGAGGTCGTCAACGATGTCTATGCATTTTCAAAGATGTGTATGCAGGTGTACACGATGCGTCGCTCGTATTCGGCAATTCGTGAAGGCATTCGCATCAACAGCATCTGCCCGGCGCCGGTGGATACGCCGCTCATGGCCGACTTCAAGGTTTCAATGGGTGAAGACGCCATCAACTGGGCTGTCGGCGTTCAGGGCAATGGTCGTATGGCTATTGCGACAGACATTGCGCCGTCGCTTGCGTTCATGGGTAGCGACGCTGCCGCATTCATCAACGGCGAAAACCTCCACGTTGATAGCGGTTTGAGCTCGGCCATGGTCACGGGCCTGGCCTTCAGTTGATCGCGATGCATCCCGACGACGAATTTCACCCGCCGACATCTGACGATCCCGAGTGGACCGAAACCTGTTGGTTCACCTTTGCGGTTCCCGAACGGAACCTGTCGGGGCAGCTCTACCCATATTTCAAAACAAATCAAGGTGTCGCTGCCGGCGGTGCATTCTTTTGGGACGGACGTAATGAACGCCCCGAAACCTGCGTGTACGCCAAGCAGTTCTGGCATCTTCCGCTGGTTGATCAGAAGCTGACTGATCTCACACTGGCCAACGGCATTCGCTACGAATGTCTTGAGCCACAAAAAAAGTGGCGTATTCGTTACGATGATCCCGACGGTGGCGATGAAATTCATGTCGATCTCATCGTCACCGGCATTGTTCCACCCAACATGTTGGGTGAATCGCACGTCGACCAGCCCTGCCGTTACCAGGGCACGATTGTCCTGCACGGCGAAACCATTGACGTTGATGACTACGGATTTCGTGATCGTTCGTGGGGCCCTCGTCCGCAGTTTGGGCAAGGTATCCATGGTGGATCAATGATGCGTGGTGGGTACAGCTACGCCACTGCTTCAGATTCGCACGCGTTTCATGCCATCACCATGGATTTTGGCACCGGCGCAATCGTGATTCACGGTTCGTACATGCGAGACGGCGAGTGGGCAAAGTTGAAAGGTGGCGAACGTCGAGTCATCGAACGTGACGGCGAAGGCTTTCCATTGGTCGTCGAACTCGATGGGGTCGACGAACTCGGCCGTGAGTTCAACGCTCGTGGGGAAACTACGAACTCACTTGGGTTCCTGATCAACCCGAATCTCTACACAATTAATTGCCTGACTCGTTGGTCATTCGACGGCATCACAACCTGGGGCGAAGACCACGACAACCATTCATTCCCCGACGCTCGCCGGTTGTTCCGCGAAGCTCGCGGTCAGTCGCTGTGGAGTCAAGATCAATGAGCAACGCGACGCGAACCGCGCTTGTCACGGGCGCCAGTCGCGGAATTGGCCGGGCCACCGCAATCGCGTTTGCAGAAGCGGGGTTTGATGTTGCCATCACCGCTCGAACTGTTGCCGATGGCGACCCGTCGTCACTAACAGAAGACGGAAAAGTACTACCGGGTAGTTTGGCGTCAACCGCAGCGGAAATTGAAGCGCTCGGTCAACGTGCAGTGCAGGTCCCGCTTGATCTTCTTGATCGCGATGCGCTCGTTCCTGCGGTTCGGTCTGCAATCAGCGGTCTTGGTCATCTTGACGTTGTGGTGAACAACGCGATCTACGTCACCGGTGGTGGTCCGAAGTATTTCCTCGACACCGACCCAGATGATCTCGTGAACCAGATGTGGGGCGATCTGACTGCACAGTTGTTGTTGCTCCAGCCACAGGTCGCACACATGGTTTCTCGCGGCGGTGGCGTCGTCATCAACATCGGTTCGGGCTCTGGGAAATGGAAGTTGAAGCTTCCCATTGGCCAAGGTGGCCCTCAGTTGGCCTATTGCGCAGCAAAGGCCGGTTTTCATCGCGCTGCCGATCGATTGGCATTCGAATATGGCGATCAGGGAATCGTTGCATTCACGATCGACCCAGGATTCGTTGCCACTGAACGAACGAAGATGGTCCGCGAACTTGGAGAGATCGCTTCACGCGGTGTCGAGCCGTCGGTTGTTGGTGCAGCAATCGCGTGGCTGGCGACTACGGGGGCAACGACCGAAAAGAACGGCAGTTACCACGAGGCCCAGGAAATCGCCCGCACAATTGGGCTGTTGCCGCCGCTTCCCGAAACTGACTGATTCGACGAGACGGAACTACAGGTTGGGCGCAACCTGGGTACAGGTGAGTTCAACGTGGCGCTCGACGAGGTCGTCGGGCATGCCCGCAACACTTGCCCACAAATACACGTGCTCAACCGGCGAACCTTCAGTTGCTTCGCGGATCGCTGTGACTGCATCGGTCGGAGTGAGCACTCGAAGACCAGGGATCTGGCCCTTTTGTGCCGCGCCTCCGCGCAGTTTCTCGACCGTGATTTCTTTCGGAGCGTCGCGACCTGAACCGGCAACTGCAGCGGCACGATAGGAATTCAACTGATGGGCGTAGTGGGGGAGGATGCGCTCGAAAGCGGCTTCGGGATCATCGGCGACGATGATGTCGAGCATTCCGCCCGTACGGGCAATTGCGGGATCGTGCCCGCCCTCGACAAGTCCTTCGCGGTAGGGATCAAGAAGCGAGCGATCAAGACTTAGGAGGCCAACGCCCAGACGACCAGCGCGCTTTGCTCCTTGTGGACCTTGATAGCCGAGCCAAAGAGGGAATGGATTTTGCGCTGCCGGGGGAGTGACGATTCCGTTGTCGAGCAAACGACGGATTTCGGCAACAGCGGCATCGGTGAGCCCGTATCGCTTTGTGATGTCGACGTTATAGAGCTCGTATTCGGGAACGCTGTACCCAGCGCCTATCCCAAGCTCGAGACGCCCGCCGGAAAGTTGATCAATGACTGCTGCTTCTTCAGCAACCAAGGCAGCCGGTCGTAACGCGGCGACAAGCACGGCGGTTCCGATACGCACACGCGAGGTGCGCGCTGCGGCCGCTGCAGCAAAAGTGAGCGGCTGGGGAAGATAACCATCGGTGAAGAGATGGTGTTCGGAGAACCACACCGAGGCGGCCCCGAGACGTTCAGCTTCGACGACGAGATCGAGTGCTCGCCCGTACACCTCGGGCCACGGACGGGCCCAAGGTGCAGGGTTGCGCAGATCGAAATAGAGGCCGAGCTTCACGACATGCGACCGACCATTGCGTCGTGGCCGATTGCGGGCTCGATGAACGAGCGGAAGTCGGGACCAGAACGCAGGTGATGACCACCGTCGACATTGATCGTGGTGCCGGTGATCCAGCGAGCTTCATCGCTGAGGAGGAAGGCAGCGAGGTTTGCGACATCTTCAGGTTCGCCAACATCGTTGAGCGGTGTGTTGACGATGTAGGAGTCGTAGACCGCTGATTCACGCGGGATACCTTCCATGATCTCGGTGGAGATGAAACCGGGGCGAATGGCGTTGAAGCGAACCTTGGTTTCGCCGTACTCATTGGCGGCGTTACGCATCATTTCTTCGATACCCGCCTTCGAGACGCAGTAGGCGCCGAACATGGGGTGGGGAATGTGGCCGGCAAGCGAGGACATGCCAACAAACGAACCGCCGCCTGCTGCGACCATGTGGGCGGCGGAGTACTTCACCGAGAGCATGGTGCCGAGAACATTGAGATGAAGCACACGCAGGAACTCGTCGGTATCGAGCAAGTGATACGGGCCCATGCCGCCTCCGCCACCGGCGTTTGCAACGAAGCCATTGAGGCCACCGAATGCGTCGACGTGGCCAGCGACAAGAGCGGCAACGTCGGCTTCAACGGTGACATCGGTGACCTGATGACGGATCTGACCCGAAGCGCCGCCCGCCTTGATGCGATCGGCAACCTCGATGAGTCTGCTCTCGGTCCGACCACAGATGGTGACGTTCATGCCGTCCTGGGCAAGACGGGTTGCGCACGCTGCGCCAATGCCGGTGCCACCACCGGTGACGATTGCTGAGCGACCTGCAAGTGATGACGACATGGGTTCCTCCGGGAAGTTTGAGAGTCGGCGACACGCTACTACCAACCCAAATTGCCCCTCTTTCAACCGACGGAGGAACGCAATGGCGTTCGAGGCCGGTGTCTAGGAGAGCGGTGTCCCGTCGAGTTTGTGGACGTCGAGACCGAATTCCTCGATGTTGTCGAGGCTGACGGTGATGCGCCCGGTGAGATCAGGGCCACAATCGCACAGGTAGAGAGTGCCCTCCACCATTGCCTCCATCGACTCGATCTGGTCGGGCCGCAAGCGAGCGCCCACGAGTGCAGCAGCACCTTCGGAAAGCACCGCTGCTCGGGGTTCCACGGTGTTGATGCGCACGCCCGTGCCGTACAACTCCATGGCGAGACCGTTGGTGATGCGATTGAGTGCTGCCTTCGTTGCGCCGTAGGCCGAGATGTTGACCGAGGTTGGAACGATGGGCTCTGAAGGTCCGCCCCATAATTTTGCGCTGCCACTGGAAAGATTCACGATCCATCCTTCGCCAGCGGCGACCATCGCGGGAAAGGCGGCCAGCGAAAGATCGAGCGGAGCATTGACATTCACTTCAAACATGATGTTACGTCGCTTCACCGAAAATCCCGTAAGCGGAGCCTGGATTGATGCCGCCGCGTTGTTCACGAGAATCTCAATGTGTCCGCCGAGAGCTTCGGCCGCTTCGGGAACAACGCGAAGTCGATCGATCGGATCAGTGAGATCAGCAACAACAACTTCGACCTGCGTTCCGAACCGTGCAATCCGGTCGCGAGTTGCGTTGAGGCTTCCTTCGAGGGTTTCGTGCTGATCAAGTGTGCGAGCGGTCAGGACGATGTTCGCGCCTTCAGACGCAAGTCGCTCTGCGAGTGCGGCGCCGATTCCTCGACTGGAGCCGGTCACGACAACACGACGCCCCGCAAACCGACCAGCCATCAAAGGCCCTTTTCGGCGACGAATCCGTCAATGCATTCGCCGATGTAGTCGCAGTCAGCGTCGGAAAGCGAATGATTGTTGGGAACGATGAGGCCCCACTCCATGACGCGATCAGCGTTGGGCAGACCGTCAGACGGGACTCGGAACTCTTGGCCACGAAGCATCGGCTGACGGGTGATGTTGCCGGTCCACACCATGCGAGTGTCAACGCCATGCGACTCCATCCACTGCTGGAGTTCAGCACGACGGATGCCCGAGTCGGGCTGGATGATGAACGGGAACATATGCCAACCGGTTTCGATTCCTTCAGTGAGTTGGGGGAGTACGAATAAGTGCGGGTACTTCGCAAGATGTGAACTTGTGATGGCAAAACTGCGCTGACGACGCGCAAGGTTCTCATCCAACTTGTCGAGCTGCACGAGACCAAAGGCTGCGGAAAGTTCCGAAGGCTCGAAGTTCCAACCATTTTCATCGAAGATGAAAATGTTGTCGTATTCGAGCCCGTCATCGAGGGCGCTAAAGAAGCGGTTTTCCTTACCCTTGAGCGAGCCAAATAGTTGAATTTCAGAGCGACGGCCCCAACGACGGAATAACAACGCGCGGTCAGCGAGTTCATCGTTGTCGAAACACACCATGCCGCCAGTTCCGGCTGCAGTGATGATGTGCGAAAGGGCGAAGCTTGTAAGCGAAATATCGGCTCGGGTGCCCGTTGCCGTTCCGCGCAATGTTTGACCGAGAGCGTCACATGAGTCTTCGATCACCAAAAGGTTGTGTCGGTCGGCGATTTCGCGAATGACGTCCCAGTCGGGGCAGTTGCCGATGAGGTTGGGAGCAAGGATGGCGCGCGTCTTCGCTGAAATCATCTCTTCGATGCGATTGACGTCGATCTGAAACGTGTCAGGGGTGACATCGACAAAGACCGGCACTGCACCCTTGCGGATGACGGGTGCGACGTCGGTTGAGAACGTGACCGAACTCGTGACGATTTCATCTCCAGGTTGAAGATCGATGGCTTCGTACGCGAGGTACAACGCAGAACTTCCGGAGTTGCACATGACGCCGCGCTTCTTTTCGAAGAGATCGGCAACACGACGTTCCATGGCTTTGACGTTTTTCCCGATACGCATCGAGGTCGGCCCACCGCGTAGAACTTCGACAACCGCTTCGATCTCCCGTTCATCGTGTACTGATCCGGCGTAATCGATGCGGCGTTCGCTATTGATACGGCTCATAGTTGCTCCTTGGCGGTGAGTGAGTCGGTTCGTATTGGTGTTGATCGAAGATCGGCGACCAGTTGGTCAACGAGTCGAACGAGTTCGGTGCAGTCCTGCTGAGACCAATCGCCGAGTACGTCAGTCATCTGTTCAACGCGTAACGCCACGATGCGGTCATGAGTGCGCTGTCCCTTTGTCGTTAACCGGGCAACAGCGAGACGAGCATCATCTGGGTCAGTAACGCGCTCAACAAGTTCGGCGTCTTCAAGAACGCGAACCTGTCGGTTCGCAGCAGCAGGGTCCATCGAGCAACGACGTGCGAGTTGTCCCATTGGCATCTCGCCTGAATCGGCAAGAGAGCGCAGGATGGCGTACCCAGCGCGGGTCACCTCAACACCGATCGCAGCGGTTTGCCGATGATGAATCGCCCGGTTCACCGTGAGCCGAAAGAGTCGTTCCAGTGATCGTTCAGCGTCAGCGACAGATGGCGGGGTGGGCACGACTGCGACCGTACGACAGGTAGTGGACTATGTCAAGGTTCTCCTGTCTCGCGATCTTGGCGCGAAGGATCGGTGATTGTGGACCAAACTGCGCTCATGGCCGACGTAACCCCCACGGATCATCCCGCTCGCGCAGGGCTCGTACTTGGCTCGCTGATCCTGGTAGCGACCGTTGCGAACCTGAACCTTTCGGTCGCAAATGTTGCCCTGCCAGATATCGGGCGCCACTTCGATGCCTCGCAAACTGGCCTCAATTTGGTGGCGGTTGCCTACTCACTCGGGCTTGCGGCCTCAGTTCTTTGGCTTGGCGCCGTCGGCGATCGTCATGGTCGCAAGATGATGCTGCTTGTGGGCACCGGACTCGCCGTTCCCGCATCAATCTTGGCTGCGTGGGCACCAAGTCTCGAGGTTCTGATTTGTGCCCGGATCTTGGGCGGTCTCGCCGCGGGCATGGCATTTCCCACGACGCTGTCAATGATCGCGGCATTGTGGAGTGGCTCGGCTCGAACGAAAGCGATTGCACTCTGGTCGGCACTGGGCGGTGCGATGGCCGCACTTGGTCCGCTGGCTGCAGGTGCGGTGCTTATGCATTTTTGGTGGGGCTCGGTCTTTCTCATCACGCTTCCTCTTGCTGTAGTTGCCTTTCTCGGCGCGTTGAAATTTGTTCCATCACATGTCCATGAGTCGACCGAACCCGTAGACAACCTCGGCGGCATTCTTTCCGTTGTCATGGTGGGTGCTGTGGTGCTGGCAATCAGCTTTGCTCCGGAACCAGGGATGATGACGCAGGCTCTGATCTTCGCCATCGTCGGCGTAGCGGCGATCGGCGCTTTCATTCTTCGTCAGCGACGGGTGCAAGTTCCGCTTTATGACTTGCACTATGCGAGTCGTAGACCATTTTGGGTCGCAGCAATTGCGGGAATTTTGGTCTTCGGCTCTCTTATGGGGGCCATGTTTGTTGGGCAGCAATATCTGCAGAACGTCCTTGGATATTCGACATGGACCGCGGGATTAAGTGTGTTGCCCGCAGCCTTTGTGATGGTGCTGTTGGCGCCGCATTCAGCAAGACTCATCGAAAAATATGGGTCACGTATAACGCTGATGATTGGTTACGTCTCGTGCATGTTGGGATTCGGCGTCATGCTGTTTCTTTGGAGCGAACGTTCATCGTTTGCCATGGTCAGCTTGGGGTACGTGTTCCTTGGAGCCGGTGTCGCATTAGCCGGAACCCCTGCCTCGCGTGCTCTTACCAGTGCGGTGCCGGTGCGAAAAGCCGGCATGGCTTCAGCAACGGCGGATCTACAGCGTGATCTTGGTGGAGCGATCATGCAATCGATTTTCGGTGCACTCTTGACAGCCGGTTATGTGAAGTCTTTCGATTCGCAGATTGAGTCCACGCCTCAGACGGCGACCATCTCTGACCAAGTTGTGGGTCAGTTGACTCGGTCGTTTTCCAGTGCAGAGAATGTCGCATCGACCTATCCGCAATATGCATCGCAGATAACGAACGCAGCCCGAGTTTCGTTTCTTGATGGCCAACAGTGGGCGTTTGCTGCTGGGGCGTTCGCCATGGCAATCGGAATGGCGTTGGTTTGGTTCGCGTACCCGAAAAAAGAACAAGAAGTTTCCTTGTTTGCGGAGTATCAATCCACGGACTGATTTTGTTCGGAATTTCTTCCCATCAATGATGAGGATTCCCTGACGCGAAGAAGCCGTCGACCAATTCAGGTCGACGGCTTCTGTTCGTAACTATCGAGGTGACAGTACTTACGCGGTGGCGAACGGTGCGGGGTTACGACGAGCACCAGCGCTGAAGGTGACGGGCATGTGCTTGACGCCACCGATGAAATTCGAGCGCAGGATCTCGACGTCACCAGCAAGGCGCATGTCGGGAATTCGCTCCATGATCTCGCGGAAGATCAGTTTGAGTTCCATGCGAGCGAGATTGGCGCCGAGACAGAAGTGCTGGCCGCCGCCGCCGAACGCGATGTGCTCGTTGGGGAAGCGGTCGATGTTGAACTGATAGGGATCGTCGAAGACTTCTTCGTCACGGTCGGCAGAAATGTGCCACATGACGACCTTGTCGCCCTTCTTGATCTCCTTATCGCCGATGACCGTGTCATCCATGGCGGTGCGGCGGAAGTGGTACACCGGCGTCGCCCAACGAAGGATCTCTTCGATGGCGTTGTCGATCTTTCCGTCCATGTCGCCAGCAAGAGCGGCGTACTGATCGGGGTTCTGCATCAGTGCCCACATGCCCCACGAGGTGGTGTTGCGGGTGGTCTCGTTGCCGGCGACGGTCAGCAGCACCATGAACATGTCGAACTCGAGTTCGCTCATCTTGTCGCCCTCGATCTCGGAATTGATCAACTTCGTGATGATGTCTTCACGAGGGTCGTTTGCTCGCTCCTTACCGAGTTGGTTGACATAGGAGTAGAGCTCGACCATGGCCGAAGCGTTGTCCTCGGTGGCGTACTCAGGATCGTCGAGGCCGATCATGCGGTTCGACCAGTCGAACAGCATCATGCGGTCTTCTTGAGGGACGCCCATGATTTCGGCAATCGCCTGAAGCGGAAGTTCCGATGCGAGGTCGACAACAAAGTCACACGAACCGCGTTCGATGATGTTGTCAACGATAAGGATGGCTCGATGCTCGAGGTACTTCTCAAGCATTCCGACCATGCGTGGTGTGAATCCCTTGTTGACCAGCAACCGATAGCGGGTGTGCTTCGGGGGGTCCATGTACAGCATCATGAGTCCGCGCGGGTCGCCGCCGCCGGAGCCACGAGCCAACTCATCCGGGGTCAGGATGGAAATGCCACCGGCCTCGGAGGAAAATAAAGCGGTGTCACGATTCACCGTCAGAAGATCCTTGTGCTTTACGACATTCCAGAACCCTTGGGCACCTGGATACTCGTGCCAACTCACTGGATCTTCGGCGCGAAGTCGGTCGAACATTTCGTAGTGCTCGAGTCGCTGGAAGCGGTCGAGGTCGAGGAGGTCAATTCCCTCGAGTGTCATACGGATCCCCTTGATCGGTGCTGAGACAGCCAAAGACGTGTCGGTGGTCACGGAACACTAATAGAGACGGGGAGTAGGTCCACCTTCGGGTTGAGGGAGTGGCCTTAGGGGGCCTGAATCTTGGGTTTGCTGGCCTCACCTGACCCGGCAGCCACAAGGGGAGAAGCGGCCAACACCACGATTCCGGCCACGACGAGACCGATGCCGGCGAGGGCGCCTAGGAGATCGCCGAGACTGTGGTGAAAGCGTTCGTTGAACACGACAATACCGACAGCACCGGCCACAAGGGGATTGCCGCCAATGAACGGAGCAAGGGCGGCGGCCAGGCTCCCTTGGCGAAAGGCGACTTGCTGGAGCAGAAGTGCTCCGAGTTCACAGACCCCGAGAAACACGAGCGCCGGTAGGAAGTTGAGGAATTGGTTGTGATTCGCCAGATTCGTATCGATGACTTTCAGCATCACTGCGGCTGAACCGAGTGAAACGGCTGCGGATGCTCCAAAGAGCGAAGCGCGAACGTTTGGGGTCTTCGCTCGCATTGCACAACCGACAAGCGCTGTCATGACAATTACAAACGTGAAGACGCCGATGATCGCTGTTCGAGTTGGAATTGTGTACACGCCGTCTTGGGGATCAGCGAAAAAAAGGAACATGACGAGGCCAACGATTGTCGCAATCGCGCCGAACCAATCGCGAAGTGAAACTCTCGCATCGGTAACGACGATGCCGAGGGCGAGGGCGAACAGAAGCGCTGTCACCATGATCGACTCGACCTCGATCAATGATCCGCGACTCAACGCGCCAGCGTGAAACGCACCTGAAACTCCGGCGAGGCCAGCACCAAATAGCCAAATGGGTTTGCGCAAAAGAAGAAGGAGTAATCGCGCTGCATTTGATGGCGGCGGCGTGACGGATCGGGCACCACGACTTTGAAAGACGGCAGCCCCTGCTCCGGCAATTGCAGCGAGAAGCGCAAGCAAAAGAGCGACAGTGGACATCATCGCAGACTAGGTCGCCCGGGAATTGCAAGCGTGCGAGGTGGAGACTCTTGCGTTTCAGAGATGGGCATTCTGTTTCTTCCCCTCATGGTCGTTTTGGCGAGGGTGTTTGCAGCCCTTGGTTTCTCTCCCTACGGAGGTTGACTCAAGCGACTAGTTCGCGGAACAAGCGATGCGCTGGATGTTGTTTCTCCCAGCAGGAATTCAGTTCATTGTGAGCGGGTTCATGCACACGGTTTTCGCGAAGTCGACTTCGTCGGGTATCGGGTGGAAAACAAATGGTTTCCAATACGAACTTGGATTCGCATCGTGGGGTCTGGGTATTGATAGGTCGATCGGCGACAGCCGAGTTATCCGAGAAGTCGGCCGGTAGTGAAGGTGGGTTCACCTGGTTCCGGTGCTTCTGTTTTAAGCACGCTCCAAGACGTCGCAAGCAACTGTGCCCAACCATTTCTGCGCCGAACGCGTGGCACCCCCAACGGGATTTGAACCCGTGCCGCCACCTTGAGAGGGTGGTGTCCTAGGCCGCTAGACGATTGGGGCCGGTGTCACGCTTGCGTTACTGGGCAAAGCCTCAGCAGCCGAGAGAGCATAGCGGCGGCCTTAGTTCCGGCACCAAGCCGCCTTTGGTGATGTCGACCGAGGAATTCGGTGAATCAGAGTTCTGAATCGCGGTTTGGTTCCGGCGGGAACTGCACATCGGCTGCAGGCCGAAGGGGACGAACGCCCTCAATCGGCCCAACGCCGCGAACCGACACCTCGCTGGGTGGTCCGATATCAACCCAATCGGGGACGCCGTCGAGTGCAGAGGGGTGGGCAAGGAGCTGACCGGGTTCTGCTTCGTCGCAAAGACGGGCGGCGAGGTTCACTGGTCGCCCGATGTAGTCGTCGCCGTCGAACAACAGCGCAGTGCCACTTGCAACACCTGCGCGTAAATCAATTGCGAAGGATTCAAAGCGGCCGGTCATTTCCGCAACGGTCGCAACGATTGGTCCTGGTTTCACGCCAACAAGAAGGACGCCGTCACCCAACCACTTGGCCACACGCACGCCACGACGACCAGCTACTTCTTTCACCAGCGTTCGGAAGACCTCAAGCGCACGTACGGCGCGACGCGGGCCGTGTCGTTCCGTGAGTGCAGTGAATCCACAGATGTCGATAAAGGCGAAGGTCCGTTCAAGGGCAATAGGGCCACCGGTGGGCGGAACTTCCTCGGGACGTTCAGTACCCATGCCGGTTGCCGGCGGGGGCGTCATTGGTCCAGCGGCGTTGGCGTCGGACTCTTGGGTGCGGGTGGAATCATCAGGCATGGCCCTCTGACGATGACACAGATTGAGCCGGCTTGGCAGCCGAGTTTCGGAAATATCTGGTGAACTCGGCGCAACGTCTCAGCGTCGAGGACGTCCGAGGGCTTCTTGGGCCGCAGTCGCAACGTGGGTTCCTGCCCGATCGAAGACTCGAGCAATCGATAGACCGCGGGCATCGGCCATTCCTTGGCCATCGAGAGTGAAGCAGAGCCAGTCATCGACTCGAAGCGGACGGTGGAACCAAAGGACATGGTCAAGGCTCGCCGTCATCAGTTTTTCGAAATCACCGATGAGACTGTGTCCGGTAAGTGCAGCTCCGAGAAGATGCTCGTCGGAGAGGTACGCGAGCGCGCAGGCATTCATCACCGGGTCGTCACCAAATGATTCAGTTGCGCGCATCCACGCAAGCGTGGCCATGCCGTGAGTGTCTCGTTGCGCGCGGGTTTGGAAGAACAACGGTGTTTCTTCGTCTTCCAAATCGTCTGGTTGTGGAGCGTCGCTAGGCAGAAACGTTGCCTCGCGTTCTTCGCTTTCTTCCGGAGTATGAAAACTCGCGATGCAATTGAGAATCGCTCCTCCGGATTGCGATGCCACGACCTGACGAGTTGAAAACGAGCGCCCATCGCGAATTCGTTGCACTTCGTAGAGAACCGGAGCCGCTTCATCACCTTGTCTGACGTAATAGGCATGCATCGAGTGCGGGACCTGAGCATCGTGAACAGTCATGGCTGCAGCGCGCAGGGCCTGTGCGATTGCTTGGCCTCCGTAGATTCGTCCCCAGCCAGTGTGAGCGCTGGGGGCGAGGAATGCATCGGGACTTACTGCATCAAGGGTGAGCAATGTGCGCAGGTCGGTCGCAAGGGGGAGTTCAAGAGTCACCCGATGAGCCTGCCACGACTTCAATGGGCGAATCACGCCGCGGGTGAGGGGCTTGTCGTAAACGAAGAACACTTCTCCATCCACCCATCAGGGGTGTGCGCCTTCTACCGTTTTCGGCGTCGTCGACTCCCGACGATTCCTTTCACCCCAAGGGGACATCTATGACTATGAGCAAAAAGCTCATCGCCGAAGCGATCGGGACGTTCTGGCTTGTGCTCGGTGGCTGCGGTAGCGCCGTGCTAGCAGCGAAATTGATCAGCAGTAGCGATGGCGTTCAATTGGGTATCGGGCTTGTTGGCGTTTCTTTCGCATTCGGCCTCACTGTTCTGACAATGGCCTACGCCGTTGGTCACATTTCCGGTGGTCACTTCAACCCGGCCGTCACCATCGGCCTGTGGGTCTCGAAGCGTTTCCCAACCAAGGAAGTCCTTCCTTATGTGATCGTTCAGGTGATCGGCGCAATTCTCGCTGCACTTACGATCTGGGCGATTGCTTCTGGTCGTGCTGGCTTCGATCTCAAGGTCGACGGTCTTGCTGCAAATGGTTACGGCGAGAATTCGCCGGGTGGGTTCAACCTCACCGCTGGCCTCATCACCGAGATCGTGATGACGGCAGGTTTCCTGTTCGTCATTCTCGGCACCACGGCAAAGAAGGCGGTTGGAGCTGCGGCGCCGATGGCGATTGGTTTCGCTCTCGTGCTTATCCATCTCATTTCAAGTCCGGTCACCAACACCTCGGTGAACCCCGCTCGTTCAACTGGTCCCGCAGTTGTGCAGGGCGGTTGGGCGATCGGCCAGTTGTGGCTGTTCTGGGTCGCTCCGATTATTGGAGCGGTTATCGCCGGTTTGGCGTGGCGATTCCTTAGTCCCTCCGACAGCGTTCTTGATGAAGAACCAGCAGAGGCACGCGCCTACTGATTGGTCGTTTCATCGGTTGGAAACGAAAGTGGCCCGGCACCCAATGGTGTGCCGGGCCACTTTTTGTTGCGAACTCGTTTACTCAGGTGACGGGTCAAGTTTTCAGGCCACTACCCGCGAATTCCAGGAACCCGATCATGCCAATTGCATGCACTCTCAAGTTCTGACGCAAGCCGAATGAGTACATCCTCACGACCGAATGCTGCAACCAATTGGATGCCGACGGGCAAGCCGTCTTCTGTCCACCACAGCGGCAGCGAAATTGCCGGTTGTCCGGTGACGTTGAATTGCGCGGTGTACTGCATGATCGCCGTGACCCGGCCCAGTCCTTCGATGGGATCACTAAGCCAACCGATCTTTGGTGGCGGGCTATTGAGAACTGGCGTGCAGAGGATGTCGTAGCCGTTTGGATTGAGTTCGTTCCTCCACCAGGTGGACATACGCCTCGACCATTCCTGTTGCCAGAAAATTGCATCGAGGTACTGCGGCGCAGTGAATGATCGCCCAATTGTTGCAAACATCCAGTTTCGTTCTTCGACGTCTTCGTCGGTGATCTCGCGACCGAGTTCGCGCCCCCATGCATCGAGATTGTGAGCAACGTGTGCTGCAATCACGGTCGTAAATGCGTCGGTGAATCGCGCATCACCCATGGCATCAGGATGAGAATCTTCGATCTTGTGTCCGAGTTGTTCGAGTAGTGACGCAGCGAATCGGATTGCGTTTGTCATTTCACCGGATGCTGCGACGCCGGGAAGGAGTGGATGATCGAGGACCCCGATCTTTAGCGAGCCAGGTTCGCGGCCAACTTCGGCAGCAAGTGGGCCTGGGAGCACAGGCGCTGCGTAGGCATCGCCGGGCATTGGTCCCGCGATTGCATCAAGCATTGCTGCTGTATCGCGCACCGTTCGCGTAACAACGCCGTTTGATGTGGAACCCGCCCATGAATCGCTAATGGCTGGTCCGAGCGGAACGCGACCACGGGTTGGCTTCAGGCCAACGAGACCGCATTCACTTGCAGGGATTCGAATCGATCCGCCACCGTCGCTTGCATGTGCAGCCGGGACCATCAGTGATGCGACGGCGGCTGCTGACCCGCCAGATGATCCGCCTGTTGAGTAGTCGGTGTTCCACGGATTGCGTGAAGTCCCGTGTGATTCGGGTTCAGTCGTAATCGTCGTACCGAATTCG
>SYBH01000153.1 GCA_005787345.1 Actinomycetota bacterium | reverse complement strand
GTCCGCTGCTCATCATCGCCGGCGCTGGTTCCGGCAAAACCCGTGTGCTCACCCAGCGCATTGCCCACCTCATCCGCGATCTCGGTGTGTCGCCGTTCGAAATCCTCGCTATCACCTTCACGAATAAGGCCGCTGGCGAGATGAAAGAGCGCGTCGCCGCGCTCGTTGGTCCGGTTGCCGAAAAGATGTGGGTCTCGACCTTCCACTCTGCATGCGTGCGCATCCTGCGCCGTGATGGCAGCCGACTTGGCTTTCCATCCTCGTTCACGATCTACGACCAATCCGATGCCGAACGTCTCACGGGCTATTGCATCCGCGACCTCGGCCTCGATCCCAAGAAGTTCCCATCGCGCTCGGTACACGGTTCGATTTCCGCAGCCAAGAACGATGGTCTTGACCCCGCAGGTTTCGCTGCTCGGGCTGGGTCCATTTTCGATCGAAAGATCGCCGAGGTTTTCGTTGACTACCAAGCCCGCCTTCTCAAAGCTGGAGCGATGGATTTCGACGATCTGCTCACCAACACCGTGAAGTTGTTCCGCGAACACCCCGATGTTCTCGAGACCTACCAGCGCCGATTCGGTCACATCCTTGTCGACGAATATCAAGACACCAACCATGTGCAGAACGAAATGGTGCTCATGCTTGGTGCGCAGCATCACAACGTGTGCGTGGTGGGCGATGGCGATCAAAGCGTCTACGGATGGCGTGGCGCTGATATCACCAACATTCTCGACTTCGAAAATGCGTTTCCCGACACCACGGTGTTGTTACTCGAACAGAACTATCGCTCGACGCAAACGATCCTCGATGCCGCGAATGCGGTTATCGACAACAACATGTCGCGCCGTCCCAAAGAACTCTGGACCGAAGCCGGTTCGGGCGATGCAATCATTCGCTATCACGCCGACGACGAAGCCGATGAGGCCCAATGGGTCGCCAATCAACTCAACCACCTGCATGACAGCGGGCATCGTTGGGGCGATTGCGCAATTCTGTACCGCACTAACGCTCAAAGCCGTCTTGTCGAGGAATACCTCATGCGGGTCGGCATCCAATACAAAGTCATTGGCGGCACACGTTTTTATGACCGTCGTGAAGTCAAGGATGCGCTGGCGTACCTGAAGGTCGCAGTGAATTCTTCCGATGAAGTCAGTGTGAAGCGCGTGCTCAACGTTCCAAAACGCGGTATTGGCGAATCATCGGTTGGTCGCCTCGATGTCTACGCGCGAAGCCACGGGCTTACATTCTTCGATGTTCTTCGTGAAGCAGCTGCTGCTGGCGTTACGGGCAAAGCGCTCAAGGGGATCGAGCAATTCCTGAAGCTCATGGACGAATTGATGCTGTTTGTCGAGAGCGGTCCCGCGGCTGTCATCGAAGCGGCGCTGCAGCGTTCGGGCTACATCGAAGAACTCGAAGCCGAACACACTGTCGAGTCCGAAGGACGCATTGAAAACCTTGCTGAACTTGTTGGTGCCGCGCGCGACTTCGGTTCTGTGGATGAATTCCTTGAACAGGTGAGTCTCGTTGCCGACACCGACTCGCTCGATGACGACGATTCCGCTGTTGTTCTTATGACGCTGCACTCGGCGAAGGGCCTTGAGTTCCCGTGCGTGTTCATGATTGGTCTCGAAGACGGCATCTTCCCGCATATGCGCACACTCGCCGAACCCGATCAGCTTGAAGAAGAACGACGTCTTGCCTATGTGGGCATTACTCGCGCTCGTGAACGGCTGTATCTCAGTCACGCGTGGGCGCGCACAATGTTTGGCAGCACGCAGTACAACCCGCCAAGTCGTTTCCTCGATGAAATCCCTGCGCAACTCGTCGAGTCAGTGCAGGGAAACCGACGTCCATCTCGTAGTTCGGGCGGCAGTAGTTCGGGTAGCTCTTGGGGAAGTAATCGCGGTTCCGGTGGTGGCGTGTGGGGCGGGGGCGGTCGCTCCCGCAGCGACGACGATGATTGGTCGGGTGCGGTCATCGGTGGGGGAGGACGCTCGCATCGCGATGAGGTCGTCGAGGCATCGCTCAAGCCCGCACCCCCCGCTCCAAGCGGGGCCGACGCCATTGGTCTGAAGACAGGCGACGATGTCCGTCACGGCAAGTTTGGTGAAGGCGTGATCCTTGCCATCGAAGGCATTGGCGACAAAGCCGAAGCTGTGGTGCGGTTCCCGGGATTTGGCGAAAAGCGCCTCCTGCTGGCCTGGGCGCCGCTGGAGAAATGCTGAGGCCACGGTTGATCCTGGGACTCCTCCGAAAATGTTTCTGACGACTTGTCAGATCCGTTAGGTTTGCCTAACATCCGCGATGTAAGGCATACCTAACAAGGGCATACCTCGCATTGCCCGAATCCACCGGAGGACACCATGAGCACGCTCGGGGCACCAGCTTCACGGACCCAGTCGCGACAAGGCCGTTTTGCCCTTGTCGTCGTCATCGGCCTTGTGCTTGCTCTCGTCGCTGGTGCCTGCGGATCCTCATCATCGGACTCGTCTGGTCCGCTAACGGTCTATTCCGGTCGAAGCGAGTTGCTCGTGGCCCCACTGTTTGAGATGTTCACCACTGAGACCGGTATCGCGATCGAGGCGCGTTACGGCGATAGCGGTGAACTCGGCGCTCAACTCATCACGGAGGGCAGCGCATCGCCGGCAGACGTGTTCTTCTCACAGGACGCCGGCGCACTCGGGGCAGTGTCAGCGGCTGGCCGATTCAGCAAACTCCCATCGTCGATTCTTGACCAGGTTCCTGCTCAGTTCGCAGCCACAAACGGAACCTGGGTT
>SYBH01000024.1 GCA_005787345.1 Actinomycetota bacterium | reverse complement strand
TTCACGCTCACATTCAACGGCTTGTCCAAGGCCTACCGCCTCGCAGGATTCCGTTCGGGCTGGATGGTGATGACCGGACCGCGTCGTCATGCCGCCAGCTACATCGAAGGCATCACAATGCTCACCAACATGCGCCTGTGTGCCAACGTTCCCGCCCAGCACGCGATCCAAACCGCACTCGGCGGCCGCCAGAGCATCAAGGACCTCATCCTTCCCGGGGGTCGCCTTCTCGCCCAACGCGACGCCGCGGTCAAAGCCCTCGAAGCAATTCCGGGCGTCAGCTGCGTCAAGCCGAAGGGTGCGCTCTACATCTTCCCGAAACTCGACCCCGAGGTGTATCCCATCAAGGATGACCGTCGATTCGTGCTCGATTTCCTGCGCGCAGAACACGTCCTTGTTGTCCAGGGAACCGGCTTCAACTGGCCCAAGCCTGATCACCTACGCATCGTCACGCTGCCCTGGGCAAAGGATCTCACCGAGGCAATCGGTCGTCTTGGACGGTTCCTTTCGACCTGGGTTCCACCCAAAGACTGAGAACGCTTACCGCAACGCGATTGCGAGAAGCGCAATGAACTGGGCAGAGAAGAGCCCGATCATCCAACGAAGCTGAGAGTTCATCTTTTCAGTCACCAGCACGTTCACTTCGTTGGTAACGCCGGTTCGCAATGCGGGAAAATCTACCTCGCGGATCTTGTGAATCTCACCCTCGAGACGAGTGATATCTGTTTTCAGCAGGGCGACGTCACTTCGACGCGCGACATCGCCCCAGCCGGTCGGCGGTAGATGTTCCATCAAAGTGTCAGCCACGGAAACTCCAAACTGATCACGCAGCGCCCGGTGGAGCACAAAGCGTCGAGATTCGGTAATCATCACAGTCATCCTTTCGGTGGTGTTCGTCCACCGAATGTGTGCGCGAAGGTCAGCAGATCAGCGCAACGACCAGGAGCACCACAAATTGCAGCGGCAAGAAAATGATCATCCGCCGCAAATGTCGATCGAATATCTCCTCGAGGCCAGAACGAATGTCCTCCCGAAAAAGTGCCAGATCCCTTTGTCGGACAAGATCAGCCTCGCCCGACGGCGGGAGGTGTTCCATCGATGTGCTGTCCACGGTGTCTCCAAACAAGTCGGGCAAAGTTTGAGGAAGGTCGAGTCGACTTCATTCGCTGATGCTCACGGTAATTCGTTCGATGGTGTTCGTCCACCGAATGTATGCGTGGGCACAGATGAATCAGCGCAGCGCGATCGGCCAAAGTGCTACAAATTGCGCCGAGAAAATTCTCGACCCCGTCGTCACCAGTCACCGCGACGCTGACGCTTGGTTTCGCCACGTAACTTTTTCGCCTGAATACGACGTTCAACTGCACCACGTGATGGTTTGGTTTTGCGTCGCACCGGTGCCGGGGGAGCGGCTGCATCGTCGATTCGCTCCACTGCACGTTCGAGACACAACTGTCGATTGCGGTACTGGCTTCGTGCGGTCTGCGACGACACGCGCAGCATCGCCGGTAACGCCGTTCGTACCCGATCCAGCAACGCAGAAGACCCACGCAGTTGATCGAGGTCGATCTCGAGGGTCACCTTCGTCGACACCTTGTTCACGTTCTGACCACCGGCTCCGCCCGAACGGGAGAACGCCCAACGCATTGCATCAGCGGGGATCACAATCCCGCGTGCGGTGCGGACGTCGTCGTCGACCATCGGAGCGGGTGACGGGAATCGAACCCGCATTCTCAGCTTGGGAAGCTGATGTTCTGCCACTGAACTACACCCGCAGAACAGCATGGAACGCTGTCGGGACTGAAGGATACCAGTGCCGTCTGGCTATGGTTTTGGGCGTGATTCTGTCGGACCGCGACCTGCTTGCCGAGATCAACAAGGGCTCGATCATCATCGAACCCTTCGACCCGGCTTGCGTGCAACCATCGTCGATCGACGTGAAGGTGTCGAATCTGTTCCGCGTGTTCCGCAACCACTCGGCTGCGGTTCTCGATGTGAAGAAGGACTTGACCGACCTCATGGACCTCGTCGAAGTGCCCGAGGGTGAAGCCTTCATGCTGCATCCCGGCGAATTCGCACTCGGGTCGACCCTCGAGCGTGTCGGCGTTCCGAACAACCTGGTTGCCCGCGTCGAGGGCAAGAGCTCGCTCGGCCGTCTCGGCCTTGTCATTCACTCGACGGCCGGCTTCATCGACGCCGGCTTCGACGGTCACGTGACACTCGAACTGGCAAACCTCGCCAACCTTCCGATCACGCTGTATCCAGGAATGAAGATCGGCCAGATCAGTTTCATCACGATGACATCACCCGCCGAAAAGCCCTACGGCTCGGGTGCGCACGGCTCGAAGTACCAGGGCCAGCGCGGCCCGACACCGAGCCGCTATTTCGAGAACTTCAAGTAGTTCGCTTCTTCCCCGAACATTTCGGGCTGGATGCGTCGGCGATACTGTCGCGTCATGAGCTCGGACTTTCCTCGTCGACTTGCAGATCTGACTACATCCTGGCTTTCTGAAGTCATCCGGGAGGATGTCCTTACGTTCGAGTCCGCCAACGTCGGTGCAGGCAAGGGAATGCTGGGCGACATTTTTCGCATCGACATCGCTCTTGCTGACTCAGGGAGGCGATCAATTATCGTCAAGTTTGCTGCCGATCGGGAAGACCTGCGCGCAGCGGCACGGCGGTCCGGTGTCTTCGAGCGCGAGGTGAACTTCTATCGTCATGTCGCTGTTCATCTGCGCTGCCGGATTCCAAAGTGTCACGGCTCGTGGTTTGACCCCGACACCTCCGAGTTTCTGATCGTCATGGAGTACATCGACGCGGATCCTGCGGTCAACCAGATTGCAGGAATCAGTCGACAACAAGCCGAAATGGTTGTGCGGGAACTGGCATCGCTGCACGTTCCTGCACATGCCATGCCGAGTATTGCCGAGTATGCGATGCCTGCGGTATCGCCGGGACGTCGCACCAACCAGCGTCTGTTTGTAAACAACGGTTGGGAGCGGTTGCGGAATCTCCTTCCTGAAAAGTTGAGAGCCCCCTTGAGTTCGGAGGAAATGGGGAACAGATTGGTGGAGGCGATGGATCACTTGGCTCGTCAGCCAGCGTTCCTCCTCCACGGTGATGCTCGGCCGGACAACTTGTTGTTCTCACGGGATGGGACTCAGGTAGCTCTGATTGACTGGCAGGGATTGATGATTGGTCCACGAGAGTGGGACTTGGGCTACTTCTTCTCACAAGGTCTTCGAATTGAGGACCGCCGAGCATGGACCACGGATCTGCTCGATCTCTACATCGAGATGGCGTCAATTGGTCACGAAGTCAACAAAGTGGAGATGATGGAGAACATCGGCCGTTCCGCATGGTTTTCGTTTGGCGTTGCCTGCAGCTTGTTCACAGTGGCAGATGGTTCATCGCAACAGACAATTGACCTTGCAGTGTCGATGGGTGAACGGTCTCTCAGCCTGCTATTCGATCACCGGGAGCTGTAGAGGCTCGAGTTGGCGACTTCAGAATCGTCAACAGCTCGGGGACGAATTCCCTCATTGCATGCGTACGCACCTCTTGTTCATCAGGGTGGGTGTAGGACTCCCAGAGATTTCCCATGATGACCATGCGAACGAGCTCAAGCGTATTCTGACGGTCCCGATCCTTTGAGATTTCCCCAGTCTCGTAGCCGAAATCAACGAGTTGGCTGAAAACCCGGTCCTGCGAGCGTCGACGGTGGACTCGGTATTTCTCGAGCGCGGGAATCACGCGCATGTCGGAAGCGCAGCGAATCAAGAGTTCGCGAGTGGCAACCGGGGTAACACTTACATGGCCCGGCGCAGCGAGAAAGTAGTTCAGGGCATCACCAAAGGTTGGTCGCGAGAGCAGCATCTGCTCGAAGTTCCTATAGGCAGCGTCGAGCGCATCGAGAAAGACCGCTTCCCACAACGCCTCTTTCGTCCCGAAGTGGTGGTAGACGGCCGTCGGGGCGACCCCGGCTGTCTTTGCGATGACGGCAACGGAGGTCGCCTCATAACCAACGGTGGCAAAACAAGTCGTCGCGGCAAGCTTTAGCAGGCCTCTGGTATCGGAGGCTTCGGACAACCGAGGTCGCCCCCGCCGACGGGGCTCAACCACCGAACTTTTTTCTCGTTTCGCGTTCACAGCCCACCTCCGCGGGCAAAATTTACCGATTTCCAATCTGAGAACAAAAAATGTTCAAGGCTCCACAATTTGCTTGATGTGACGAACGTCTACTACTAATGTATTAAATAACACAATACATAATCTCACTCAGCTCTC
Source organism: Actinomycetota bacterium (assembly GCA_005787345.1). GTDB lineage: Bacteria > Actinomycetota > Acidimicrobiia > Acidimicrobiales > Acidimicrobilacustridaceae > Acidimicrobilacustris. The sequence goes on along the minus strand of SYBH01000024.1, from coordinate 2,051 downwards.
GCTGAGAAGACGGGGGACGGCGTGGGGCGAGTCGAGGGGCAAACCGCTCTTATTACAGGAGGGACGCGCGGCATTGGTCGAGCCATCGCCCACGCACTTCTTCGCGAGGGAGCCAATGTTGCGGTGAGTGGTCGCAGCGCAGCCAAGGCCGAGGAACTCCTCGAGCGCTGGGGAACAACAGGCCGGCTTCTCGTCATCGAGGGCGATGTGATGACCAAAGTCGGCATGGAATCCATGATCGATCGAACGGAAGATCGATTCGGACCACTTGACATCTGTGTGCTCAATGCCGGTGGTGTGAACAACTCGGCGCCGATTGTTGACATGACTGACGAAGAGTGGCAATACGAACTTGACCTCAATTTGAATCACACATTCTGGGGAACGCGTCGTGCACTGCGCACGATGTTGCCACGAAAGTCCGGTCGAATCATTTGCATTTCGTCGATCGAGGGTAAGCACGGAAAACCGCGCATTGCGGGTTACACGGCAAACAAGCACGCGATCAACGGCTTCGTGAAAGCCGTCTCGCGCGAAGTAGGTCCCGAAGGTGTCACCGTCGTTTCGCTGTGCCCCGGCATTGTCGTCACCGACATGCTGATGAACAGCGCCGGCAAGAACCTTGGATTGGGTGGCGTGGATGAGGTTGTCAAGGCCTACACACAGAACACCGCGATTAAACGCGCCGTCGCGCTTGACGAAGTCGCAGAATTTGCCCTTCATCTTTGCGGTCCTTTCGGCGCCGCCTTCGCAGGTGGAACAGTCAGCGTCGACGGTGGCGACGCCTTCTACTGAGTCGCAACTCTCAAACAACTCTGCACATTGATCGGGGCCTCATGACAACGAACGACAACCAAGAAATTGTCAAGTACCCCGGCTTTGGTGGCCGTGTTGCGGAGACGTTTTCGAAGTCGACACCGTGGTGGCCCGAACGCACGTCTTCACCCAAGAATGCACCCAACGTCGTATTCATCCTCGTCGACGATCTGGGATATTCCGATCTCGGCTGCTACGGGTCCGAAATAAACACGCCCAATATCGACGCACTCGCAAGCACGGGCCTGCGATACACGAACTTCCATGTGACACCACTCTGCTCGCCCACGCGAGCTGCATTGATGACGGGACGGAATGCGCACGCTGCAGGCGTCGGCATGGTCGCCAACGTTGACGCAGGATTCCCGGGCTATTCAGGAGAACTTCCAAAGAATCAGCCATCGCTAGCCGAAACACTCCGATCCAACGGTTATTCGACGCTGATGGTGGGCAAGTGGCACCTTTGCAAGGACGCTGACTATTCCGAGGCCGGGGACAAGCATTCGTGGCCGTTGCAGCGTGGGTTCGACCAGTACTACGGCTTCCTTGAGGCCCTCACGAACTTTTGGCATCCACATCGGCTGTACGAGGGGAACAGTGTCGTTCAGACCGAAAAATACCCCGACGACTACTATCTGACGGATGATTTGACGGATCGTGCCATTCGCATGATTCGCGAGGTGAAGGGTGCGAACCCTGCCAAGCCGTTCTTTCTGTATTTCGCGCACGGTGCCGTTCACGCGCCCCTTCATGCAAAGGCATCAGATATTGCCAAATACAGGGGCGTCTATGACTGTGGTTGGGATGTAATTCGTGAAGCGCGCCTCGCGCGCCAGAAAGCCCTGGGAATAGTTCCCTCGAATACGGAACTTCCGCCACGAAACCACGAAGCGGGACACGAAGTCGCTGCTTGGGACGAACTAACGGCCGATCAACAGCGTCTCTACGCCCGTTACATGGAGGTGTACGCGGGAATGGTCGACAACATCGATCAATCGGTTGGACGCGTGGTCGAAGCAGTACGCGAGCTCGGTGAACTGGACAACACGATGTTTGTATTCACCAGTGACAATGGAGCATCACGGGAAGGTAACGCAACCGGCACTCGCGCGTACTTCGCGACCTCAAGTTCAACCCCCGGCAGCCACACGGAGCACAACCCAGAGGATTTCGAGAACCTCGAAGTGATCGGGGGTCCCACAACTTGGCCGCACGATCCGCGGGGTTGGGCGATG
>SYBH01000005.1 GCA_005787345.1 Actinomycetota bacterium | reverse complement strand
TTTCGTCGTTCAGTGGAGAAGAACCGGTACGCAACATCGATAGTGATGCCTTGTTCGCGTTCCGCAGCGAGTCCATCGACAAGCAATGCGAAATCGAGTTCACCTCCTTGAGTGCCCACTTTTTTCGAATCGGCCTCAAGCGCTTCAAGGTGATCTTCAAAAACAAGCTTTGAGTCATAGAGAAGACGCCCGATGAGCGTACTTTTTCCGTCATCCACGCTTCCGCAGGTGATGAAGCGGAGCATTGACTTGTGTTCATGGCGATCGAGATACGCATCGATGTCTGTTTCAAGGAGGTCGTCCGCTGCGTGCGCCATTAGAAATACCCCTCTTGTTTTTTCTTTTCCATCGAACCGCTTGAGTCGTGATCGATCACACGACCCTGACGCTCGGAACTCGTCGTAAGCAACATTTCTTGGATAATGCCAGTGAGTGTGTCGGCTTCGCTTTCGACAGCACCGGTGAGCGGATAACAGCCCAAGGTGCGAAATCGGACACTGCGCATCTCTGGTTGTTCGCCTGGAGCAAGGGGCATGCGATCGTCATCAACCATGATGAGCGCGCCATCGCGCTCGACTACCGGGCGCTCAGCTGCGTAATACAACGGAACAATCGGAATCTGTTCGCGATGGATGTACTGCCAAATGTCTAGTTCGGTCCAGTTCGAAATCGGAAAAACACGAACACTCTCGCCTGGAGCTTTACGAGCGTTGTAAAGATTCCAAAGTTCAGGTCGTTGCTGCTTTGGGTCCCATCGGTGCTGCGCTGAGCGAATCGAGAAGATTCGTTCCTTTGCTCGCGACTTCTCTTCGTCGCGGCGAGCACCGCCGAAGGCAAGATCGAAACCATAAAGATCAAGTGCTTGTTTCAAACCGTCGGTCTTCCACATATCGGTATGTGTTGCCGACCCATGGTCGAAAGGGTTGATACCGCGTTCCACGCACTCAGGATTGCGATGGACCAGTAGATCAAGACCCCGATCCTTTACGAGTTGATCACGGAAGGCATACATCTCCTGGAACTTCCACGTGGTGTCCACATGCAGCAGTTGAAATGGCGGCGGCGAAGGCGCAAACGCTTTCAGGGCCAGATGCAACATCACTGAACTGTCTTTGCCAACCGAATAGAGCATGACCGGCCGCTCGCTTTCGGAAACGGCTTCCCGAAAGATCTGGATGCTCTCGGCCTCAAGGCGCTGTAGATGTGTGAGCGTTTTCACTTGACGACCTTTTCAGTAATTTTTGGTCGTGAACCTCATTCACAACGATTTCGACAGGATTGGTAGACAATAGCAGCCAAACTCAGCACATCAACATCGATTCATCCCGACTAAGCGCCGCATTCAGGCCAGGTGATTGCCGCCACCTCGTCGAGTTCGGGGCCCAGAAGTTGACGGCCTAGGGCCCGGAACGCCTCGACATCACCAGATGATTCGAAGCGGTGCACTCCCCCACGATCGGTGTCGCCCCGAAGCGCATCGGCCTCGCGGAGAAGGTCACTCACACAGAACGCAGTTGCATCGGCCGAATCGACAAGGACCACATCGCGACCCATCACGTCGGAAATTGTTCGGGCAAGAAATGGGTAGTGCGTGCAACCAAGCAGCAGCGAATCGATATCGGCATCTACGAGTGGAGCCAAAAGTCGCTCAGCCAGCACATGCACTTGCTCTGAATCGGTTTCTCCACGTTCAACAAACTCAACAAACCCTGGACACGCCGCGCACGACAATTCGACGGCAGCTGTCTGCTGCGCGACTGCGCGCTGATAGGCACCTGAACCAATCGTTCCGACTGTGCCGATGACTCCGACGCGCCCATTCCGTGTTGCATCAACAAGTGCGGCTGAGCCCGGTTCGATGACGCCGATGACCGGCACCGGAGTGACCTTCTTTAATTCATCGAGCGCTGCAGCTGAGGCGGTATTGCAGGCGACGACCACAATCTTGACGTCGTGATTTCTCAGTAAGTGCTCGGTGATCTCAAGGGCGAAATCTCGCACTTCGCCAAGATCTCGGGGACCGTAGGGATAACGGCCGGTATCTCCGACGTAGACCAGATCCTCATCGGGCATGAGGTCGATAAGTGCACGGGCCACGGTGAGGCCGCCGAAACCGCTGTCGAACATGCCGATCGGCCGGGAATCCACGCTCTGAGGGTACTCCCCGGCTCCACCCCGATTGGGCGTGCCTAGAAGTAGATGATCTTTGAAGCGCGATCGGTGACGTCGTCGATGTCGTCAGTCCATGCGCCAGTTGAGAGGTACTTCCACCCACCATCGCAAACGATGAACACAATCGTGCCCGACTCGATCTGCGACGCGACACGAACAGCGCCGGCAAGGGCAGCACCCGCCGATATACCGGAGAAAATACCGCACTTTTCTGCAAGCAGACGCGTGTACTCGATGGACTCACGAGGACGAACGATGCGCTTGCCATCGAGAAGCTCTGGTCCGCCCCATTTTTCATAGACGGGCGGAATGTATCCCTCATCGAGGTTGCGTAATCCTTCAACACTCTCGCCAAGCGGAGGTTCGACCGCGAGAATCTTGATGCTTGGGTTCATCTCCTTAAGGAACGTGCCGACACCCATGAGGGTTCCGGAAGTTCCGAGGCCAGCAACAAAGTGTGTGATCTCGGGAACGTCAGCCCAAATTTCTGGGCCGGTCGTGTCGTAATGCGCCTGCGGGTTCGCTTCGTTCGAATACTGGTAGAGAAACGCCCACTCCGGATGCTGCTCGGCCAATTCGATCGCACGCTTCACCGCACCGTTGGACCCCTCAGAGCCAGGCGACAGGATGACTTCAGCGCCAAAAATCTCGAGCAACTGACGGCGTTCTATCGACACATTTTCGGGAAGAACGATCTTGATGGGATAGCCCTTAATGCGAGCGATCATCGCCAGTGCAATGCCGGTGTTTCCTGACGAAGGTTCGATGATGGTCTTACCGGGCGTAAGGGTTCCGTCGGCTTCGGCGTCTTGCACCATCGCTAATGCAATGCGGTCCTTGACCGAACCCGCCGGATTCTGACTTTCCATCTTCCCGAGGATGCGCACATTCGGATTCGGGCTGAGAACGGAGACGTCGACAATCGGTGTGTTGCCGATTATGTCGAGTACCGAGGAGTAAATAGCCATCGAGGACCTCTGAAGACGCGGTGTAAAGGGGGAATTCAAACCGGGACACCATTGTGGACGACCCGAGGGGTAAATGTCGACCCAAGAGGTCTGGATTCTACTGCTCCAGCACCAGAACGGGTTCTTCGGCGATCTCGCCCTCGAGGATCCGGTACGACCGCACCATCGGTTGGCCTAACCGGAACGACACAATGACGTAGTGCCAGGCCGGATCGGGTGCCTGGGCGACATCAGTGGGCGAAGGGTACGGCTCGGAATGAGTATGGGAATGGACCACGCCGACGAGTTCGGCACCACGATCTTCGGCGTCGCGGTCGGCCTGAAGGTGCACCTTTGGGTCGATTGTGTAGACCCGACTCGATGATGCCCTGTTGGGACTCGGATACCAAGCATCGACGACACACGGTTCTCCATCGCCGCCCGGTCTGCCGCCTAACAATCCGCAGGCCTCATCGGGAAGGCCGTCGGAGAGATGTGCGAGGACATCGTTGAGAACAGTGACCGGAAGTTGCAGCACGGGCAGAGGCTACCGGCCTGCGGAAACCACGAGCGGATTCGGTCGCAGCGTCATAGCGTGTGGCCATGCCTCGTATCTCAGTTCCCGCAGGATCCGATCCACTCATGCATGTCTGGACTGGTGCAGCTCCAGAACTCTCGATTCCCGCCGCACAATTCTCGGCTGCGGTTTACGAGAAGTCCGCACTCCCCCTTCGTGAATTCGAAGCTGCTCGAATTCGCATCGCGCAGATCAACGACTGTCAGTTGTGTCTCGGATGGCGCTCCGGTCGCGATGCGCCTGCACGCGCTTCCGAAGCCGATCTGATCGACGAGGAGTTCTACGCGCAGGTTGGTAACGCGAATTGGAACGGGTTTTCTGAACGCGAAGTCCTCGCTGCTGAATTTGCTGAACGATTCGCGCTTGATCACCTTTCGATGGACGATCCGTTCTGGGTACGTCTGCGAAGCGCGTTCACCGACTCAGAGATCGTTGATCTCGGACTCTGCGTCGGCATGTGGGTATCGCAGGGCCGCCTTAATCAAATCCTCGATGTCGACGGTGGGTGTCGAGTCCCATCACCCGAAGCACCTCTCACGGGCGGCTGATCTCGCAACGGTTTCGACCGGTAGCCTGAGCGCTTCCCATGGCGACGAACGACGATCCGAACGCAAAGAAGATTGTGGCGACCAATCGGTCGGCTCGTCACGACTACGAGGTTCTCGACACAGTCGAGGCTGGCCTTGTTTTGCGAGGTTCCGAAGTGAAGTCATTGCGTGATGCGCAGGTTCAGATCAAAGAATCGTTTGCCCGATTCGATCAAGGCGAAGCGTGGCTCATCGGAATGCATATCGCTCCGTGGGGAACGAGCGGAGTTCATGATCTCGCCGAACCCGATCGAAAACGCAAACTGCTGTTACATCGCGAGCAGATCGAACGCTGGCGAATGCGCGTCGATCTCGAACGACTTTCAATCGTCCCGTTGTCTCTCTACTTCTCCGGCGGTCGAGCAAAGATCGAACTCGGACTTGCTCGAGGCCGAACGAAGGGTGACCGACGTCAAGCGATTGCCGAGCGCGAAGCAAAGCGTGAGGCTGACCAGGCACTTGGCAGGTCACGAAAACATGGCGAGGACTGACATGCGAAAAAACATCTCGATCACTGCACTTTCGCTCTTGTGCATATTCCTTCTCAGCTCCTGCAGTTCTGAAACTGGTTCGTCGCCGTCGACTGAAAGTTCAGTCACTACAGAACTAGCGCCTCCCGTGACCACTGCACCCTTTGCCCCCCCAACACCGAACACCAGTGTGCTGTTCGAGTTCGCTACTGCGCAGTCGGTCAACGGATGGTCGAGTGTCGATGACTCGGTAATGGGCGGCATCTCTGCAAGCACAACAACATGGGTGGAAACCGATGGATCCGGTGCTCTGTTGTTTTCCGGCAGGATGACAACAGAGCAGAACGGTGGATTCACTTCCACACTTGGCCCTTCCGACCAGCGCCTTGGCCAAATTGCAGCCGGAGCCACGGCACTGGGCGTGAGCGCAATCGGCGATGGTCGCACCTATGTGATGCAACTTCGGGCGGGCCGGTCCGGACAGGACCGCTGGATTGCTCGATTCACGCCTCCGACCACTACTGGAGCGAGCAACGCAACTCTCGTTTCGATTCCCATCGACTCGTTTGCGCCGGTGAGCCGCTTCCTTCGCCCGATAACGCCGAACTCCCCCCTTGATCCATCGACCATTGAGCAGATCGGCATTTATCTCATTGATGAACAAGTCGGAAATTTCCGACTCGCCATCGAACAGATCACAGCGATCCGTTAATTCGATTCTTTTTGGAGCCGCTGTGCTTCACGTGCGGCGCCGGTTGCAAAGCCGTTCACCATTTTGGTGAGGAAACCGGAGACGCCAGGAACGCGTGTTGTCCACGAACCTTTCCAGGAAATGTGGGTTCCTCCATCGGGCGTTGATGTGAGGCGCACATCGGCCCGATAGCCCTTCACTGGCATCGGACCCGACACGATTACGTATGCCTGATGAATGGGAGCGTTGAATTCGACGATGCGCTCCTTTGAAAGGGGGCCACTCTTCGCACCAAGTGCGCGCACGGCGCCGATTCCCCACGGAGCAGGATCGCCTTCAACCTCCCACGATGCGCGGCCAATTGACTTATTCCAGCGCGACCATCCCGGAGCATCGGCGATCACCTCAAAAACGAGTTCGATCGGTGCAGTCGAAACTGCCTCGATGTCGTAGGAATGCTTACCCATGTGATGTCCCCTTACCCCCGGAGTGGAGCGATGACTATTAGCCTCGCATCACTTCAACGGTGAGGTTGACCATGCATTCCAAATTCGCACTCTTGACGGCGATAGTCCTGACTGCGTTTGTCCTTGTTTCCTGCGGAACAACGTCGTCGAACGCTTTCGACCCTTCGTTCTACAACACACCTTCGTCGATCCCATCGAATGCGCCCGGCACGATTCTGCGATTCGAAACCATGAATGCGCCGTTCCCTGAGTCACAGGCGTGGCGCGTGCTCTACACCTCAACCGGAATCAACGGCGAAACCATTGCGGTTAGCGGAATGGTGTTTGCACCTACCGGGCCGATACCGCCGGGCGGACGCCCTGTTGTGAGTTGGGCGCATCCAACCACAGGCATCGACGATCAGTGTGCGCCGTCACGTTCACCAAAGCCCTACGACGATGTGCAGGGACTCGCTGACTTTCTCAACCTTGGCTGGGTCGTTGTTGCGACCGACTATCAGGGACTTGGCACCGACGGCATGCACCCCTACCTCGTTGGAGCGAGCGAGGCGCAGGGAACAATCGACATTGTTCGTGCAGCGCGCAATCTGAACGAAACCGGCGCATCTTCGAACTATTTCGTGTTTGGCCATTCGCAAGGTGGGCAGGCAGCGCTCTTCGCCGGCCAAATGGCCTCGACTTACGCACCTGAGTTGCAATTGCTTGGCGTTGCTGCTGCCGCGCCCGCAGGTTTGCTCGTTCCACTTTTTCAAGCTGACAAGAACACCGCAGCGGGAGCGGTTCTCGGTTCCTATGCAGTCGTGTCGTGGTCCGACATCTTTGGCTACGACGAAGCAACAGTTGTGAAACCCGCCCTCAGCGGACGGGTACACGCAGTCAGCGAGAAGTGCGTGGTTGGCGGATCTCGTCTGAGCGATATCGAGTTGGGCATAAACGACCTCATCCTGAAGGGCCGGATGTGGGTCGCGGATCCAGCCACTACTGCGCCCTGGTCAAACCAGTTTGCGCTCAACACTGCAGCTCAATCCCCGATCACCACACCTCTACTGCTTACGCAGGGGACTGCGGACAAGATCATTACGCCTTCAACTACCGCTGAACTGACTGCGATGTATGTCGCTATGGGAAACAACCAGGCCACAGAACAAGTGATGGATGGCGTTGATCACATGAAGGCCGGAAAGGCATCGGTCCCGTATGTGGTTCCGTTCTTTCAGCGTCTCGCCAACTAATTCATTTGCTCAACGAAAGACACAACAACTCACCAAATTCACCTGCGATCTGGCCTGACGCGACTTCTTAATGGTGCAGTGTCGCACCTCGCCGGTAGTCTTGCGCCATCTGTTGATGGTGCGGGCAGCGCTGTTGTCCGCAACTGAGCAGTGACGATCAGGGGCTGATCGGTTTCGACGTCGGGACCGAAGGCTGGATCGTGCGACCGGAGTGGCCTCAGACTCCTTAAACGGGGGCACAAAATCAACCGCCGATGAGCAGTTGACTCTCGCCGCCTGATCACTCAGACGGTAGAGAGAAATCGTGACCAGTAATGGCGCACGGGGCCTGCTCTCCGCAGCCCGGCAACAGAAGCGGAGGGTGACAGCCTGAAAGAAGGCTGACGACGGGAAAGACCGTTGGCATCGGAGAAAGATCCGGCGGCGAGGTTTCGGCCTCATCCGACCCGGCGGTGTGGTTGCCGTAAGCCACTGACTCGGGGATGGTCGTAGCGCGGACAGTTCTCACCAGACGGACGGGGGTTCGATTCCCCCCAGCTCCACCACAAAGGCTTCGCTACCCTCTTTGCGTGAGCCGACCAATGCCTTCGCTGACCCATTCGCTCCCGCGATTCATCCTCGTGATGTTGATCGTCGCAATGGTCACGGTTGTCGCTTCACCGAGACCAGAAGCGGCAGCAATTCCACTCGCGGTTGAGTACGGAGTCACCGGCCAGGAGGATCTCTCCACATGGGTGCAAACAGAACTTGTGCCCACCACGATGGTGTCGTCTTCGACCGAGACGATGATCTTCCTCGGCTTTCGCCCGACCGGGGCCGATCTTGAGGCTCGAGCCGAAGCGGTCTCCGACCCGGCATCGCCGTTCTACGGCAACCACCTTCCCGTTGCCGTCAACGCCGAGAGGTACAACGCAACCGACGAGCAGGTTCAGACCGTCGTCGATTGGTTTGCTACCCGAGACGTCACCGTGGCGCCCGATGCCACAAGATCTTTTGTGCAGGCCACGGTTTCGATCGCAGTACTCGAGGAACTCACCGGCGCCGTATTCGGTGCGTTTGTCTCTGCTGATCTGCCAACGCCATCACCGGCCGTTGTGGTCTCGCCGGTCACGGCCATCTCCACCATCACCCCGGAGATGGCCTCGTCAATTGATCGCGTTGCCGGAGTGACGTTCATCGCTTACCCCGAAGATAGTGATCTAGATGTGTCGTCTTTGGATCGCCGATCTTTATCCGCCTCACCGGCCTCCGACCTGACCACGACCTCGAACCCAACAACGGCTTGGTCGCTGATCGCCGCCGATGGCGGAACGCCTTGGCGCACCGGGACTCCAATTGATGCCTGCCCCGAAGCCATCGAAGCTCTCGCCGTTACCGATTTCGGTCACCCGATGGGGATCTCACCGGCCCAGTTACGCACCGCATATGGCGTCGACCATTTGTGGGATCAAGGTTTTCGGGGTCGTGGCGCGCGTATCGCTGTCGTCAACTACGCGCCCTACCTTCCGTCGGACCTCGCGACCTGGCGATCCTGTTTTGGACTCGAGGGCACTCCCATCACCGATCACGTCATGGGTCCGCTTCTCTCCGACCCTTCACAGCGTCTCGAGACAATTCTCGACCTCCAGGCGGTGGTGTCAATCGCCCCCGAGGCCGAGCGGATCGACTGGTTCGGCGTCACAAGTAGCGCGCCAACGATGGTCGGTTCACTCACCCAATTACTTGCACCCGCCTTTGACGCGTCGTTGACGGGCGGTGTTGCCCCTGACGCCATCACCGCAAGCTTCGCTGTTTGCGAACCAGAAATCCTTGGTCGAGATCCATCGTGGGAAGTAGGGGTCTCCCTGTTCAATCAAATGATCGCGACCGGAGTGGCGAGTGGAATCGGCACCTTCGTTCCCACCGGCGATCACGGTTCGACAGGCTGTTTTCCCACGACCGACTACGTGTCTGTTTCATTCCCTGCCTCGAGTCGATGGGTGACTGCAGTCGGCGGAACCAACCTGACACTCGACGCGCAGAACAACATCGTCTCTTCGGGAGTGTGGAACGACGCCCGTTTTTTCTCGCCGCCTCAACCGATCGATTCTCCATTTGACGGCGGAGGTGGTGGGTTCAGCCTGATGGAACCAATGCCAAATTGGCAGTCAGGTATCGGACCGGTCGATGCCCGCACTGTGCCTGATGTGTCACATTTTGCCGATGGGTTACCTGGCAGTTTTCTCTTTTTCGAGGGCCGGTGGTCATTCGTCGGTGGCACATCCTTGGCATCGCCGTTGCTGGCCGCATCGTTTGCGCTCCAGTCCGCCGCACTTGCCGAGCGCGGCGAGCCCCGCCTCGGTTTCATTGCGCCGTTGCTTTACGCAATGGCCTCGAACCCCGATCCTGCGGCCTCGGGAATCCTTGTTGACGTTGTCCTTGGCAACAACGATCCACACGGTGCCGGGGTCTATGACGCAACACCCGGCTACGACATGGCCAGTGGGCTCGGTTGGGTTCGACAAGACGCGCTGTTTGACTACCTCGATCGCCACAGTCGCGATCCAGTTCCACCCGCCTTCACTGGCTGAGTAGTTCGTTTCTCCATCGAACCACTGTCGTTCCGCACACTGCGCCTCAACCGCTCACAATGGGTAGCGAACAATGAGCCACGACACAGACCTCTCTCAAGGCCAACTTCTGGCTCACAAACTCACCGGTGGCGCGGTTGTCGATCGGCAATCGACCGCTATGGTCGCAGCCATGTTGGCGGCTGATCAGCACAACAAAGACACGGCCAGACCACGATGACGAAATCGCTGGTCATTCACGCACCTCCGTCAAGCGAAATAAACCGTCGATGAAGTCGTCCTGTCGATACGCCTTCATTCTCATCGTTTGCATGTCGTTCGCCGTTACCGCTGCCTGTGGCTCGACTCAATCCTCAAACCTCGCCCAGGAATCTGTCATTTCACGATCAGTCACAACCGAATTCGTCGCCACCATCAACACCCCAACAGCATTCGCCATCAGACCCGGCGAACCTTCCTCGATCATCTACGTCGCTTCACAAAAGGGCGAGATCAGTCGCGTCGATCTTACGAGCAACACTGTTTCTGAGTTTGTTTCCTTTCGCGACCAAACGACGGGTACAGGCGAACGTGGATTACTCGGCATTGCATTTTCACGAGATGGAAATGAGCTCTACGCGTACTTCACCGATCTTGATGGCAACACCAACATCGTCGCCGTTGAAATTAAAGACGGTGTCCCCGATCTCACAACAACGCGAACGTTGCTGTTTGTTGAGCAGCCCTACTCGAATCACAATGGCGGACAGTTGCTCGTCGACGCCGCAGGCAATTTGCTGATTGGTCTCGGTGATGGCGGCGCAAGTGGAGATCCACTTGGGAACGGTCAGAACCCGTTAAGCCTCCTCGGAAAGATTCTTCGAATCACTCCGACTCCCCCAGGTTCGACTGCGCCCTATCTCATCCCCTCCGACAACCCTTTCGCCCAGTCAGATTCCGTTGCGCCGGAAATCGCATTCCTTGGTCTGCGCAACCCGTGGAGATTCTCAGTTGACCCACCTACAAGTGATTTCTGGATCGCCGATGTTGGTCAGGACTCAAAGGAAGAAATCAACAGAGTTTCGAAGAGCGAACTGGGTGCGAACTTCGGGTGGAACATCAAAGAGGGCAGTGAAGCTTTCAGCGGATCGACTGTGGCCACGCTTACTGACCCAGTTCATGAGTGGGACAACCTTGGCGGGTCATCCGCTATCGGCGGATTCGTGTATCGAGGCTCTGCCATCAAGGAACTGCAGGGCAAGTACCTCTTCGCCGACTTCGCCGAATCGGGAATCTTCCTCTTCGATCCGACCTCAAGACAGACCACATTCGTGGACCTACCAATCAGCAGGATCGTGGGATTTGGGGAGGACGCAAACGGCGAAATCTTCCTTCTTTCGCTTACCTCAGGCGTCTTCGCGCTCCTGCCGGCCCAATAGTGCCGCTGGCGTGAAAGGATAAGAAAATGAGAATGATGGAGGCACGATGAAGATCCACCTCGACACCGAGAAGTGTCAGGGACACGGCCGCTGCTACAGCCTGGCACCTGACCTTTTCGATTGCGACGATCTTGGTACTGCCGTCGTCGTTATTGCTGGAGAACTGAACGATGAACAACTGGCGAAGGCGAAGCTCGCGGCAGGCAACTGCCCCGAGTTCGCGATCACGATTGGCGACTGAACATGATCAACCCACCCGTAGAAGATTTCGCAACTGACTTCGACCACACCGACGAAGCCTGGGTTGCCGATCCTTACCCGATTATGGAAGACCTTCGGGAACGCTGTCCTGTTGCCCATAGCGATCGCTACGGCGGCCTTTGGGCGCCGATGACCTACGACGCCGTTTCGGCGATCGCAAACGACACCGAGCATTTCACGTCGCGCACCGTCGTCATTCATAACGGTCGCCCCGGAGACGATGCACTTCCTGCTCCAATCGGTGTCGCCCCGCCGATCTCGTCCGATCCTCCGTTCCACGAAATCGCTCGCCGACTTCTTCTTCCGGCATTTGCACCCCGGCCTATCGCTGCGCTCGAAGATTTCACACGCGAACTTTGCAATCGCCTTCTTGATGAAATCGGTGACGCAGAATTTGTAGACGCTAGTAATCAATATGCCGAACACATTCCGGTTGGCCTTATTGCCAAACTCTGCGGACTGCCGGCTGAAGACGGCGAGCAGTTCCGCGAATTTGTTCGTATCGTCCTCGAAGGTGTCGACCTCCCCACCGAGGAGCGAATTGAAGCCTTTCAACCGATCGAGGAGTACATCTCAGCAGCAATTGTCGAACGACGTGAGAGTCCCGACGACGGACTTATCAGTTATTTGCTCGATGCCGAGATCATGGGCGAAAAACTTTCCGACGAACATGTCTTTGGCTCCATCCTTTTGTTGATCGTTGCAGGTATCGACACAACTTGGTCGGCCATCGGTTCATCGATCTGGCATCTCGCCAATAACCCCGATGATCTCGAACGTCTCGTCGCCCATCCCGAGCTGCTGCCGTCAGCGGTAGAGGAATTTCTTCGGGCTTACGCGCCTGTCTCGATGGCTCGACTCGTCAAGGACGACTTCGAGTTCCAGGGTTGCCCCATGAAGAAGGACGACTGGATCTTCCTTAGCTTCCCGGCGGCAAATCGCGATCCGAAAGCCTTCGACAATGCCGACGAAGTACTGATTGATCGCGAGATCAATCGGCACAGCGCTTTTGGTCTCGGCATTCACCGCTGCCTCGGTTCAAACCTTGCCCGCCTAGAGATGACAGTCGCTCTTGAAGAATGGCTGAAGCGCTACACGAAGTTTGAACTCAATGCTTCGGAGCCGACCACATTCTCGCAAGGTCAGGTTCGCGGTCCTCGTCAATTGTCGCTGCGCATCCTCGAACGCAGTTAGCGTCCGACATCGAGTCAGCTCAGTAGGACGTCAACGAAAAACCGAGTCGATGTGTTCTTGGAACACGTCGCCCTTCACCATTCCGTGTCGAAACGCATCCCGAAGAGCCAGTGTTGCGGAAATCACCATTCGAGCTTCTTCGTGCGCCACTTTCCCGTCGAGAACCCCCTGAGACAGCGTGCACTCAAACTGCGCGCAGGCTGACGGCCTGTGCAGTGAGTGAATTGTGCAGACACCGTCACATACGGCGGGACATGGAAGTTCAAATACCAGAGGATCCGCTGAAGCAATAATCTCCACTCCGAGACCCCGCAGCGGAGCACCTAGATCGCTTTCATCTCGGACAGCAAGGTGCGAAACGACGGTTCCATCGCAACAAAGCCCACACCCGATGCAGATCGACTGTTCATCGGGTCCGTCGACAACGGCGCTCACCGCGGTGTCGCTCGAACTGGATAGTGCAACCACCCGGCAAATTGGTTGGCCCGCAATCGGCGCGGTTCACCTGCGGCTTCGACTGTCCCGATCCGTCTCAGAAGTTCTCCGAAGACCAACTTGAGGTCCATGCGAGCAAGTTGCGCGCCGATGCAGAAGTGTGGCCCTCCCCCACCGAAGGCCACATGGTCGAGCACATCCCGACTTGGATCAAACTCTTCGGGGTTGGGGAAATGTCGTTCGTCATGATTGGCAGAAGCGTAGGAAAGCAGAACCTTGTCGCCGGCTGCGATCTGTTGGCCCCGGAATTCATGATCACGCGTTGCCGTACGGCGGAAAGTCATGACTGGACCACGCCATCGCAGGAATTCTTCAACAAAAACAGATGGGCACTCTTGCCCTCGCCACGCGTCAAAAATTGTCGGAGATTGAACCCATGAATTGATCATCTCCGTCATTGAGTGGGCAGTCGTACTTAGTCCACCGACCAGCACCGCTGGAAAGAACCCGACGATTTCAGCATCGCTCAGCCGGTGCGTTCCTTCCTCGTCGACGATCTCCGCCTGAGCAAGGTTGGCAACGACTCCGTGGTGGCTCTCTGGGTTTGAGCGCACATCGCTGATAAGCCCAAGGGCGTAGTCGGCAATGTCGCGTTGCATCTCGGGCCGAGGCGCTAAGCCCGGGTTCACTTCGGGGTCTTGGAAGTCGGCCATAACTCGCGTGATTTCAATCAGGCCAGGCCAATCCGATTCAGGAACCCCGAAGAGCGTTGCCACCATCTGAAATGAGAGTTCCTCAGCAACCGGCACGAAGTCGTGAACCTCGCCGTCAAGGAGGTCATCCACAAGACGCGTGCATGTTTGCTCAATGAGCGGCGCCATTCGACGGATCTGCCCTGGCGTAAAAGCGGCACTCACCAGTTTCCGATAACGAGTGTGCTGCGGCGGATCTTGATTCACGAACATTCGCCGACGGGCGATGAGTTCCTCTTCCGAACGCGCTTCTTCAATGGACGACCCTTTGAGAGAGTTTGAATAGAGATCCCAATCTCGGTTCGCAGCAACGACATCGTCGAATCGGGTCAGCACCCAGTACCCAGGTCCATCGGGCTCGTCATGCCACGCAACCGGCTCATTGTCACGAAGCCATCGGAAATAGTTGCGAGGCACTCCATCGAGATAGAGGTCCGGATCAACGAGATTGAGGCGATCCATAGGTAGTCCTCAGAGTTTCGGGGTACTGGCCATTTGGCCGCCGTCAATAGTGAGATCGAGACCACTAACCCACGCGGAATCATCACTCGCCAAGAAGAGCGCAGCACTAGCGACGTCCATCGGCTCACCAATACGGCCGAGTGGAAGTCCAGCCGCTAATCGCTCTTCGTACTCGTCGACAATGTACGAAACCATGGGTGTGCGAATAACGCCCGGGAGAATTGCGTTCACGCGAATGCCGAGAAGACCGAGGTCCAATGCCGCAGACTTTGTGAGGCCACGCAGTGCAAACTTTGATGTGGTGTACGCCGATGTATTCACATTTGCAGCAAGTCCATTCAACGATGAGACATTGATGATTGAACTCCCGCGGGGCATATGGGGCACAACCGCTTGTATTCCAAGCAGCGGTCCAATGAGGTTGATGTCCAACACACGTTGAAATTCAGCGATGGGCATCTCGTGGACCGGAGCGACCGCGCGAACACCCGCGTTATTCAACAGGACGTCGATTCGGCCGTGCTCCTTCAGCGCCCCAGCGACCGCCGACGCCCAGCTTTCGGGCGAAGTCACGTCAAGGTAGACGCCATCATGGTCAAGTACGTCGCCGGCAATGACGTGGGCACCTTCTGCAGCAAAGAGCTGTGCCTCGGCAAAACCCTGGCCCCGTGCCGCTCCGGTGATGATCACAACCTTGCCTTCAAGCCGACCAGCCACTTGCCCCCCACTCATTGCGTGCCGGTAACGCTACTTCGCAGAAATCTCCGCTTGCAGCGTCGCCGGCCCATGCGCCCAGAAAACTTCAACCGCGTTGTAGGCGGGATTTGAAAGTTGAGCACTACCAACCCTGTCGAGAAAGACCTCGAGAGCGACTCGGGCCTCGAGGCGAGCTAATGCAGCCCCCGGGCACACATGTGGTCCCCCACCAAATGAAAGATGGCTTCTCGCATCGGTTCGATCGAGACGAAACGAATCAGCGTCGTCGAAATGGCCAGCATCTCGATTCGCAGAACCAAGCCCAAAGGCAACTTTCTCTCCAGCAGAAATCTCAATCCCAGATACTTCCCCATCCATCATGCAATTACGCATGAGGAACTTCACCGGTGGATCAAGTCGAAGGCTTTCCTCGACAGCGGCCGGAATGAGTGAAGGGTTTTTCTGCAACGCGTCGAACATTGCTGGGTCTCTCGTGACGCGCCACAACAGATTGCCGATGAGATGACGCGTCGTCTCGTTGCCAGAGATGAACAGAAAGACGAGTTGCGAACGAGCTTCTATATCGGTGAGTCTCCGGCCATCAACTTCGGTCGAAACGAGGCGAGTAATGAAATCGTCAGTGGGACGAACACGTCGTTCAGCAATCAGTGCATCGACGTATGCAACAAACTCTGGGTGAGCGCCCGCTAGACCCTCTCCGCGCTCATTCCTATTCTTCGTTGGATAGGTACCGTTGACGACTTCGTCGGACCACTGGGCCCAGCGTCGGAAATCTTCTGGAGGTGCCCCCAGAAGGTGTGCAATCACGTTATTCGGAACAGGCATCACATACTCAGCGACGAGGTCAATTGCTTCGTCACGATGCAACAAGTCGTCGAGCAGTTGGTTGCACAGTTCGAAACAAAACGGTTCCACCCGCCCGATCCGGTGAGCCGCAATGGCTGAGTTGATGATCTTCCGAATCTGTCCGTGTCGAGGTTCCGGAATCTCACTAACAAGTTGCTCCTCATCAGGTACAACTACTCCGGGCTCGCGAAAACTCGCGATATAGCGCTCGACATCTTTGGAACCTGCGACCGAATCCTCGTAGCGAGCGAAATACCACGCCCCCATTTCTGTTTTGGAAACGGGACAGCTCTCTCGAAGGTCAACAAAACCTGGATCATCAAACGATGCAGACAGCGGATCAAAACCCATGACTACCCCCACACCGCAAACTAGCCCGATGGCCTCACGGGTCAATTCAACGTCGATCCCAGTGCTCACGGGTTGAACCCATGAAGGCCGGCGGATGAACAATTGCGATCATCCTCTGACGAAGATCGTTATACCCGTATAATCGCGGCCATGGCATCACCGATGCCATAACTATCCCAAGGGGGAATCATGCGTCCGATCGGCAAAGTCCGCAGCCCGTTAGTCGTAATCTTGCTAAGCATCATCACATTGGGCATCTACGCCCTCTACTGGCATTACGCGATGTTCAAGGAAACGAATGAATACGACAACGAAGGTGTTAACGGCATTGTTGGCCTGTTGATCTCGTTCGTCTGCGGCATCATTGCAGCTTTCCTGTTGCCGTGGCAGGTAGGCGAAACCCGCAAGCGTGCAGGACTAGCCGAGCGCGTTAACGCGATTTACGGTCTCTTGATCCTGATTCCGTTTGTCGGATGGATCGTCTGGGTCGTACTTGTGCAGAATGCAGCCAACGAACTTTGGGAGTCACAGGGCGCTGTCGCTGCCTGAAACACCCACCTCTGTTGTTCGAACGCCCCGGTTCGCCGGGGCGTTCGTCGTTTTGCGGTGAGATCAGGACTTCACGCGAAAGTCGGATTGAACGCAATGTTCCAGACCCACGAAACGGCAACTACTGCAACAACCGCCGCAACGGGCAATCGAATGACAGAAACTGCTCGAGTTTTCGGGATCGCCCAAAGAGCGAGGATGATCAATCCACACAGAAACGCAAGAAGCCCGAAAGGCTGGTACTGCAACGATGACGACAGGTCGAAACGCAGAACAGACCGTGCAGATCGGGTCATTCCGCATAACGGACAAGGAACTCCCGTGATCGTTAACAGCGGACACGGCGGAATCGGCGAAAACGGTAGAACGAGTCCAACTGCCGCAAGCCCAAGGCATCCAACAACGAGCCACCGCAATGGTCCGAGAGGCACCGCCATCGTTGCAGCCAGACGCGATCGCCTTGACGCACAGTCCGAGGAATGCACGTGATCAGCAGAGTGTGGGTGCTCTGCTGCCATCATCAGTTCCGGTTCAGGCCTTCTCACAGATGACCAGCGGAATGTCGCGCTCGGTCCCTGCTTGGTAATCGTCATAGGCCGGCCATGCTTCCGTTGCGATCGACCAGTACTTCGACTTTTCCTCAGCCGTCGCGACTCGGGCGACGAGGTTGTGAACGTCGGCTCGGTCCTGCACCGTTACCGACGGATTCGCGACCATGTTGTGGAACCACTGGGGGTTATTCGGGGCGCCACCCATAGATGCAACACAGAAATAGCGTTCGCCGTCGGTCACCCGGATCAAAGGCGTACGACGTTCTTTGCCGGACTTTGCCCCGGTCGTGGTGAGGATGATCACTTCCCCACCCTCCCAAATGAATCCGTCTTCACCATTGGTAGCGATATAACGCTCGACGTGGTCTGCAATTGGTTCCCAGGGGCTTGGTTCGTACTCAGTCATGGCGCTCAGGCTACTGCTCAGTCCCCAAGATGCCGATGACAGGATCCCCATTGCAGTCGATATCTAGGAATAGCGTTGGAGATCATGGGTAGTGCAGCAGTTTTCTTCTCAGTCGTCACCGGACTCGTCATGCTTGCGAGTGGCGCCTATGACTTCACCATGCCCCAGAAGGTTCTCATCCTTATGGACCGGCTCGGCCACCGACCCAACTTCGTCCGTACTTTGGGCCTCCTGAAGATTCTCGGCGGCTTCGGGCTTCTTATCGGATTGATCTTCGGTGCCATCGGCGTTTTGGCGGCACTCGGACTGGTTGCCTATTTCGTCTTCGCTGTTCGCGCCCACTCCAAACTCGGCGACTCGGGCGCAGAAACACTTCCGGCTGCAGCGATGTTCATTTTGAGTGCGCTCACTCTCATCACCAACTTGTTCGCCTGAACTTTCTGCAACATCAATCCCAGCGGTTGATGCACGTACCCCACTAGCGATCCCGAGAACGAAGAAGGCCCCAGGAAACCCCGGGGCCTTCTCGCGTACTTCGTTCAGTTGAACGAACCGAATCAACCAGCCTTCGAAAGCTGTGCGGCCGAGCGCTCGAGCGCCTGGTTCGCACCATCGGGAAGCGAGGTGAGTGGTTCGGCAATCTCAGCAACCGTGGGGCCGTACTTGTCAGCAAACGGCTGAAGTGCAGCAAGGTCGAAGTTGTAGAACTCGGCAGCATTTCCAGCAAGGATCTGCTGGATCTGCGCGGGCTCAAGATGACCAAGCACCTGACGGAGATGTTCACGCGTGAACGGATGCGTGCCCTCTTCGTGCGGGTAGTCGTTACCCCACATCATCTTTTCGATACCAAGGACATCCATGCCGGCTGCGATATCAGCCGGGGTCGGCTGGCTGATACCAACGAAGCAGCTCTGAGCGAAGTACTCCGTTGCGGAACGAGGAGGAACGGTTTCACCTTCGAAACGCATTTCGCCAACCTTGTTGCCGCGCATGCCGGCAAGGAGGCTGTCCATCGAATCAAGCAACGGCGGAATCCAGGCACAACCAGTTTCGGTAAGTGCAAATTTGAGCTTCGGGTGACGCTCAAACACACCAGCAAGAACCATGTGTACAAGCGGACGCTGTGAGTAGTAGGGAATCTCGATGAAGTGAACGAGCGGCATTGCCGGTGCTGGGGAGTACTTGGGTCCACCAGTTCCACTGTGAGCGTTCACCGGGATGTTGTTCTCGGCACAAGCTGCCCAAAGTTCGTCGTAGTCCGGGTGATACAGCGGCTTGATCCAATCGGCAGTCGGCGGAACCGCACCGATAAGCACGCCACCACGAAGGCCGTTCTCTTTACACCAAATGGCATCGGCGATCGCGTCGTCAACGTCGTTCAGGAAGATCTGACCAATGCCGGCGCGACGCTCTGGAGCGCGGCTGACGTAGTCGGCCAACCAGCGATTGTGAGCCTGCACGCCTGCGTGACGGTGTTCGTACTCGTCAGGAGTTGGCGGCTGAGCAAAGAGCACGAAGTTCGGGAAGAACGGAGGAACCGTGTTTGGGTAGATGACCTCGGCAATAACGCCGTCGGCAAACATGTCGCCATCACGGCGATCGTCATCCCAGTTGCGGATACGAAGATCGGTGTCCTTGAGATCCTT
This sequence comes from Actinomycetota bacterium, assembly GCA_005787345.1. Classification (GTDB taxonomy): domain Bacteria; phylum Actinomycetota; class Acidimicrobiia; order Acidimicrobiales; family Acidimicrobilacustridaceae; genus Acidimicrobilacustris. The sequence continues at coordinate 10,510 of SYBH01000005.1, read as the reverse complement.
GAATGGGTTCTTGTACTTCTCGCGCCATGCGTCAAAGTCATCGCGGTACTTGGGGTCGAGAAACTCGCGGTACTGAACGTGGCTTCCACCCGCATGGGTGTCGGCCGAAATGATGATGTAGTGATCTTCCGGTCCGAGCATGGTGTCTCCTGTGATGAATAGGCCCCTTGCGGGCGCATGACGAACCCCGAGGGGCGGGATGTGTTGACTCAATCATAGGTGACACAAGAGGTCCCGTGTGAGATCGGGGCACATCAATTTTCCGACCTTCCAGAACCTCAGAGACCCTTGGGGCGATTGGTGTATCGCTCCTCGGTCGGCGAATAGAACCAGCCAGCCCCCGCCTTGGTTCCGCCATCAACCGGGATGTTGTGGCCTGTCACATAGGCCGAAAGGTCCGAGGCGAGAAACAGAGCGACCCGGGCTTGGTCCTCGGGCCAGCCCAAACGTCCGACCGGCGCCCAGGCCTCCCAGAGATGCTCTGAGCCAACCGAGGTCGAGATGTAATCGACCTGTGGCGTTTGGGTGAGATCTGGCCCAATCCCGTTGACGCGGATTCCATTGCGACCCATCGAGAGCGCAAGGTCGGTACTGAACTTCGCACTGGCGGCCTTCATTGCCCCGTAGATGGGGTCACCGGGATATCCGCGCATTCCTTCCACTGAATGCACATTGACGATTGATCCCCCGCCGCCAGCGATCATCGACTCGATGAAACACTTCGTTGACGCAACCATCGCGAAGAAGTTGATGTCGTACATCGCTTTCCATGAATCGGGCGATGACTTACGGAACCGTTCGAGCGGTCGGTAATCGCCAACGTTGTTCACGAGAACTTGCACATGAGGGTGATCAGACAGGATTGCCGCTGCCACCCCTTGCAACTGTTCCCAGTTGCGACAATCGGCAACATGCGCTCTTGCGACCCCGCCAGCGGCCTCGATATCAGACACAGCTTCGCTCGCAACCGAATTATCGATATCGATGATTTCGACAATCGCTCCATGCTGTGCGAACAGTCGAGAAATCGAACCGCCAATACCGGTACCGCCGCCAGTAACAACGGCGACCCGGCCTTCAAGCAGTCGATTCCAGTCCCCAATGGGCGTGGGCTGCGGGTAGTTGAACTCTGTCATGGCCGAATCCTGCCATGAGCAGACAACTCCTGCTTCAACAGCACACCGAGTGGCCGCTTCGGGCAGGATGAGAACGTGCGCGTGATGACATGGAACCTTCAAGGTCGAGTCGGTCAGTGGGAGGCGCGACATCACGCGATTGAGAAGGTTTTGCATGATGCACAACCTGATGTCGTCATGCTTCAAGAATCTTGGGTTGAACCCGATGGAAAAGCCCAAGCGCACGTGCTTGCAGAGCATCTCGGGATGTTCGCAGTGACCGCATTCGAACTTGCTGGATTCGATCGCTACCCACAAGCGCCCTACTGGGTCGTCAACGCCATCTTGACCCGTTGGCCAAGTCAGATTCTCCGTGCCGTCCCCCTCAACGATGAGAACGGCGTTTCCACCTGGCGTCACGTACTCATCGCCTCTGTAACTAGGCCTGACGAAAACGGCGGTCCCTTTGTTGCCGCTGGCACGCATCTTGAGCATGGCCTCGAGCGAACGCTTACGAGGTCTGCCCAAATGGCACATCTTCTTGCCGAAGTTTCGAATGCAGTCAGCCCGAGAGGGGCATGGCGAGACGAACTGCCCGCCCTCGTCGCCGGCGACTTCAACGCCGTTCCGTGGTCCGATGAGATCCGCAGGGCCACAGGTGCCTCGACTCCGTTCATTCCCGGCTTTGTTCTGGTCGACGCTTGGGACGCGTGCGGAAATCTAAGTCGTGGCGACACCTGGTCATCGGCCAACCCACTCGTGCCTCGTCGCGCTGTTCACCCAAACCGCCGCCTTGACTACATCACGACAACATTTCCACGCCGACGAAATTGTGGATCTTTCCAATCCTGTGAACTCGGAGGTCTCACGCCAATCGACGATATTCAACCCTCTGACCACTATGCAGTGCTTGCTGAGGTGACGATATGAGCGGGAACATTGCGACAGCCGTACTCATCGCCCAGGTGGTCGGATCGGTTGGAATGTTTGGCGTGATCTGGATCATTCAGCTCGTGCACTATCCACTGATGCGGTCGATTCCTGATGACGCATTCGTTGCCTACGAAAAGCAACACACTCGGCTGATCTCTTTTGTTGTTGGTCCACTCATGGCGGTTGAAGGTCTTTGTGTTCTTACGGTGTTCTTTGCACGACCCGACGGCGTGCCGTTCTGGTCAACACTGCTTGGCGGGATTCTTGAGGCGATTGCAATTGGCGTCACCGCGTTTGTAAGCGCACCAACCCACGGTCGACTTGAAGCCGGGGCCAATCCTTCACTTCTCGATCGACTTATCGCGACAAACTGGTTTCGCACTGCAGCGTGGACGGGAAGAGGGGTAATCGCTCTCTTCATGCTTGTGGCATTTCTGAATGCCTAGCGAAAAGTCCTGTCAGTTCAGGATGATTCCCTTTGCCGCACATGATTGCTTGAGTTCCGCCTCGAACCTTGCGACGTCTCCGCATAGTGACTCGAGTTCCTCGGGGCCCAGGACCACCAACAGATCATCGCCAGTTCGTGCCACCACAACTGGTAGTTGGTGTTTACACGCCTCGAGCACATCGCCAGGAGCGTCATCTCGATGAAACGTCGAGAATTCAACATTCAATGAATCGCGACAGTCGCGCCATTCCGATTTCTCTCGGAACAATCCGTGAGTGATCTCACAAAGTGAACAGTGAGTGCGGCCCAGACGAGCCCCAACCCAGTAGCGAATCTCACCAGCAAACGAGCCATCAGCGTCATAGACACCGATGAGGGAAACACTCCCAGCGTTCACTCAGCGCGCGCCATCGAGAATGTCGTTGAACCCGAACTGCGTATGTGGCCCGAAAATGATCTGCTCGAAGATTCCGATGCCGACTTTGTCACCCATTCGGGCTCGCACAATGTGATGAACATGCTGATGGGTCGGATCCTGCGGACTGACGTCGTCGAAGTTCCAGTCTTCACGTCCGAGTTCAAGTTCTCCGTGCCATACGCCATGACCCCATTCGGGATTCATGTACCCAAGGGCTCGCATATCGAAACGCGACACCGGTTCCAACTCGAGAACGATTTCCTCGCCCCCATCTCCCAAGAGATCGATTTCCGCATGCGACACCCAACGCGTGCCTAAATGAAACTGCAAACGTTGGCCGACTGGATCGAATCGACGAACCGAAGCGTCCTCAAGTGTGACGCTGGCTGGAACTGGATCAATGACATCGATGCGGTGACCATCGGGACGCCAAAAGACGCCTCCGGGGCTCTGGAACCAGCCGGCCACGACACATTCATCCTCGAAGTGGATCGGCGACCATAGCCATGCATTGGGCGGACCGCCTGAAGGCTTTCCCGGAGCGGGCGCCCCAACAGGACGAACCCCCCAAGATCGGTCGCGGATACCAACGACCTCATCGTGGGTGAACTCCGTCCGATCGCCATCGACGTCAACAAAGCCTTCCCATGTGCCGAACTGCATGTAGCGAGCCATATCGAGGATCGTGTGAGGACCGTCTGTCATTACCGTGTGATCTTCGAGCAATGCCCCAACTCGTGAACGCCAGCGCATATCGCAAGTGATTCCGGTTTCATTCGGCGCGACCGAATAACGAAGTTGACGAAACGGTTCGATGATCTCGAGAGTCGCCGGACCAATCGTGAGTTCGGTGGGATCATCCGATGCACGGCGCGACGCATGGAATGCATGCTGCGATCCGTTGCGTGAAATCGAGACCGACGTGTCTTGCACCTGAAGGTTGTTGTAGCGACCGAACGCGATTTCGATCTGGAACTCGCCATCGCGGTGCGTTGCCCCAAACCAATAGCGGCCGTATGCGTTGCGATCAGTGGTGCCCGAAAGCGAGATGGGCTTCGGAACCTGGTGAATCGGAAATTCATCAAATGGCGTAAGAGTCATCATCTTCCCTTAGAACGGTTCTGGCATCGCGTCGGCGATGTCTCGTAACTGGTTCTTCGCGATCTTCTCCAATGTTGCGCGGGGGAAATCGTCGACGAAGTACGCAGCGCGAGGAACTTTGAAATCGGAAAGGTTCTTCTGGCAAAGCTCGAGGATCGCAGCCTCGAGTTCCGCGTCGCCAGGAGCGTTGGCCCCCTTAATCACAAATGCAACAGGAACGACATCGAGCATCGGATGCAAGCGGCCGACGACGGCAACGTCGCCAACGCCCGGCACCGTTCGACAGAGGTCCTCGACCTCTTTCGAGGACACGTTCTCGCCGCCGACCTTGAGCATGTCTTTGTCGCGCTCGGTGTAAAAGATCGCTCCCCCATCACCCATACGCACCATGTCGCCAGTCTTAAACCAGCCGTCTTTGGTGAAGCTCTTCTCGTTCGCATCGTCATTGTCGTAGTACTCGAGGAACAACTGAATCCCGCGTGTGCCGCGCAACCAAAGCTCGCCCACTCGGCCGTCATCGAGAGCCTCTCCGGTCTCGGGATCGACGATGAGAGATTCGTAGCCGGGCGTCGCCTTACCGAGAGACCCGGGCGGGATATCGCCGTGCAAACCAGAACGAGTTGCGTGAGTCACCGTCTCGGTCATGCCGTACGCGGCAAGCACTCGACACCCAATGAGGTTTTCAAGCGGAGGAGCAATAGCGCCGAAGACTGCAGCCTTGAGTTTGTTCTCGGGAATCGGCTGTCCTTGGACGGCGAGGTAGACGAACGGAATCAAAGAGATATGCGAGACGCTGTGCTTCACGACAACTTCCCAGAAGCGACTTGAGGAGAACTTGGGCTGCAATACGACCGTGCCACCCACGCCAAGAATCGACCACATCGACCACGACTGTGCGTTGACATGGAAGAACGGAAGGAAGATCAAATACACCGAGTCGGGATCGGCACCGATGTTGTCGGGGCCAACTCGGGTTCCCCAAAGAGTATTGGCATGTGTATGAACGACCGCCTTCGGGCGAGACGTCGTGCCCGAGGTGAACATGATTCCCACCGGAAGCATCGGCTCGGCAGGACGGGGAATGAATTCCTCGACGTCAGCAAAGAGATCGTCAAACGAAAGAAGTCCCGGTACTAACTGTTCAGCCGTTGCGGCCTCACCCGAATTGTCGGCCGTGACAGCGATCCACTTGAGCTTCGGACCACTCGCCGCAACAACAGCGGCGTATTGCGGCTGTGTGATCGCTGCAACTGCCTTCGTGTGATCAATGAAATACGTGAGTTCCGCAGCAACGGAACGCGTATTGGTTGTGACCCCAGCGGCTCCGACCGTTGCGCATGCGTACCAGGCCAACACCATCTCGGGGCTGTTATCGGAGTGGATGATGACCTTGTCGCCCTTTTGTATTCCGTTGCGCTGGAGGCCTGCAGCTAAGCGGCGTACCTCGTCCCAGAACTTGGCGTACGTCCATGTCTGAACCTCGCCATTGCGCGGTTCCCAAATAAGTACAGGGTGATCGGGACGCCGCTCCGCCAAGCGCGCCAAAAGCCATGGCACGTCCTGTCCGGTCATCTGAAACGTCGAGACAACATCGGCCTCCATTGGTCTCCCCCTTTAGAGATCTGCCCCGACACGGGACAACTGTTCACATCTTGGCCCACTTCGCGATGCCAAGTTAAACGTCCATCCCCCTGACCGAAGAACTCCGCCAATAGCCTCAGTTCATGAAAAACGTCATTGCAGGACTTTCGCTCGCTGTCTTATTGATCCTCGGAGCCGCCGCGTGCGGCTCCGGCTCAGACAATGGCTCGTCTTCGAAGGACTCCACGACGACGACTGCGGGTTCCAACTCGACGACTACCGCCCCCAAAACAACAACGACGCTTTCCAGCACGCACTGCGCCACTGGGCAACTCAAGGGTTCTCTCGGGGAAACGCAAGCAGGGGCGGGACAGCGCTACACCGCTTTGGTTCTCACGAACACCGGAGCAAAGGAATGTGACCTGCGCGGCTTCCCTGGGGTTTCACTCGTTGACGCGAGCGGAAAGCAGATCGGTCAGCCGGCGTCTCGCGAAGGAACTGAAGGCGCAACGGTAATGATTCAACCCGGCGGAACAGCCAGCGCCACCCTTCACACAAGCGCAGCAGGAATGGGCGCTCAGTGTGATGCGACCTCAACACAGTTGCGCGTCTACCCACCAGATAACACCGAATCACTCATGATTGCGGGCGCCTACAGCGCTTGCGGCGGGTTTCGTGTGACGACGCTCGTTGCCGGCAGTGCCGGTAACTAACGAAACAGGCCGCCAAAGCAGGCAACTACGCTCTCCTCCACGCTTGCTCTAGGGGGAAGAAATGGGTACCAACGAAGACGCCGGCACCTACCCGGGATTCCACGGGAAAGTCGGAAAAGTCTTTGCGACCTCAGAGTCGTGGTGGCCAGATCGGCCCAGCGCTCCGGAAGGTGCACCCAACATCGTCGTCATCCTTTGCGATGACCTCGGTTACGCCGATACCGCCCCCTACGGCAGCGAGATTAAGACACCGAACATCGACCGCCTCGCAAAAGGCGGCCTGCAGTACACCGATTTCCATTCAACGCCAATGTGTTCGCCCACACGCGCAGCGCTTCTTACTGGGATGAATCCCCATGCCGCAGGCGTCGGCACCGTTGCCCACTCTGATCCAGGGTTCCCGGGCTACGCCATGGAGCTTGCCGAAGACGTCATCACACTTCCTGAGACTCTTCAGGCCAATGGTTATGCCACCTACATGGTTGGTAAGTGGCATCTCACAAAAGACTCCGATCAATCCGATGCCGGTCCTCGTCATTCGTGGCCATGCCAGCGCGGCTTCGATCAGTTCTACGGATTCCTTGACGGATTCACGAATCTTCATCAGCCCCACCGACTGGTTCGCGACAACACTCCGGTGGAAATCGACACCTACCCCGACGGCTATTACTTCACCGACGACATCACCGATGAAGCAATCGCCATGGTTCGCGCTGGCAAAGCTTCGTCGCCGAACCAACCCTTCTTCCTGTACATCGCTCACGGAGCCATCCACGCTCCGCTGCATGCGAAGGCCGCCGACATCGCTGCACAAACGGGGAACTACAACGCAGGTTGGGATGAACTTCGTCTACGCCGTTTCGCGCGCCAAAAGGAACTCAACGTCGTCGGCGATGGCATTGTGCTTGCACCGCGAAACACTGAACTGAACAACGACGTCGATCCGTGGGACGAATTGAACGACACCCAGAAGGCGCTCTATTCGCGCTACATGGAAGTCTTCGCTGCCATGGTGACGAACGTTGACGAAAACACCGGACGTCTCCTCGATGCTCTCGACGACATGGGTGAGCTTGACAACACAATTGTGATTTTCACTTCCGACAACGGTGCTTCGCGCGAGGGCGAGATGGTGGGCACAAGCGCTTACATGGTGCACCTCACTGCTGGCGACGACATCGACACTGATTTTGAACGCTTTGATCTCATCGGCGGCCCCCAAACCTCACCGCATTACCCGCGCGGATGGGCGATGGCAGGCAACACACCGTTCCGTCTCTACAAGATCAACACCCATGCCGGCGGCCATACGGTTCCATTCCTCTTTTCATGGAATGCCGGCCAACTCAACAGCGGTGAAATGCGCCGCCAGTACTCGCATGTCTCAGACATCTTCCCAACGCTTCTCGAGCTCATTGGGATTAGCGCTCCAACATCTCGTAATGGGATCGACGTAAAGCCTCGAACGGGCTCAAGCATGGCTCCGACATTGCGCGATGCAAGCGCTCCCCCACAGCGAACAGAGGCGCTCTACGAAATGATCGGCCATCGCGGCTTTTACCGCGATGGCTGGGAAATCGTCACGCTGCATCAACCGTTCACACCATTCAGCGATAGCGAATGGGAGCTCTACGACCTCACGAACGATCGCACCGAACTTCACAACCTCGCCGAAAGCCATCCGGAGAAACTTGCTGAACTCGCCGCTGCATGGAATGACGCAGCGTGGGATGGCCAGGTCTTTCCGCTTGATGAAGGAACCGGCCTGAAGTACGTCCTCCGGCCCCCCGAAACTGAAATCGTCCAACAACCGCTTTCGGTGTGGCCAGGAACCCCAACCCTTGAGCGCTGGCGCTCATTGCAGCTCATCTGGCTGTCTTCGTTTCAGTTCCAAGCACCAATCACGGTCACCGAACAGTCGTTAGGCACGATCGCAGCGCATGGCGACCAAAGCGGCGGCTACGCGCTCTATCTCCTCGAAGATCGTCGACCCACGCTCGTCTTCAATGACGGACGCGGCACGATCACGTTGCTTGAAGGCTCCTCCCTGAGCGCTGGCGAACATCTCATCGAGTGTTCCTTTGACGCAATCGGCGGCAACACTTGGAAACTTTCGCTCACCATCGATGGTGTCACGGTCGACGAACACCCCGAGGTTCCGATGCTGTATGCGATGTCACCGTTTGAAGGAATCAGCGTTGGCCGCGACCCCCGTTCGCCAGTGTGGTGGGAACGCTACGAAACCCACGGTTCGTTCCATTACAACAGCCCGCAGGGAGCTGTTCGATGGATTCCCGGACCAAAGGCTCCTGATCAGCCGGAAGACGTTGTTGGGCTGTTGCGTATGATCGGTGCGAAATTCGAATAGGTCGAACGCGAAAGATTTCTAGCTCGGGGCTCCGATGGAATCCCACTCGATCGGAACATGAGCAAAGCCATCGATCAGATTCGAATGGACTCGCGGATAGTCGGCGGGATCACCCACGAACCGCAGTCCCTGGAAACGAGTGAGAATTTCCTCGAACATGATTCGACCCTCGATTCGGGCCAAATTTGCGCCTAAGCAGAAATGCGGACCACCCGCACCGAAGGCAACATGATCGTTCGGGTTGCGACGAACATTGATTAAGTCAGGGTTCTCAAACGCTCGCTCGTCACGATTGGCGGAGGCGTACACCATAAGTACGCGCTCGCCCGCCTTGATCTTCTTCCCGCCAAGTTCGGTATCGACGGTTGCAGTGCGAGTGAACTGAATCACCGGAGTGGAGAAACGAAGTAACTCCTCGATTGCCGTTGGAATCACGGAAAGGTCATTACGAACAATGTCGTACTGATCGCGGTTTTGAAGCAACGCAAGCGTTCCGGTTGTGATCAAGTTTCGGGTTGTCTCCGAGCCGGCGTTCTGCAAAAGCATAAAAAACAATTCGATCTGGAAGGCCGTGAGTTTCTCGCCCTCAACCTCGGCATGAAGCAAAACGCTCATCAGGTCGTCGCTGGGATTCTCGGCACGCTCAGCGCACATGGCATCGGCGTACATAAACATGTCCGTTGCTGCCTGTGCCCGCTCTTCCGGAGTCACTGATGCATCGAAACCAAAGGTTTTTTCGGTCCAGTCGAAAACTTGGGCACGATCTTCCTCTGGCACACCCACCATGTCGGCAATCACGTGCAGTGGCAGCCACAACGCGAGGTCGTGGACGAGGTCAGCACTTGTTTTTCCAGCGAGACCATCGATGATGTCATTCGTTCGCGTGCGGAGCATATCGCCCAACTCGGCAACTCGCTTCGGGGTAAAGCCCTTGTTGATGATCTTGCGAAGTTTCATGTGATCAGGAGCATCAAGACTGATCATCAGCTGATCGCTACCACCAGAGGCCGATTCATTGATGCCATCGTCGATGAACGGATCTGGAGCGTTGCGATAGGTCGACGCATCGCGCGACACCTGCTGGACGTCTGCGTATCGAGTCACCACCCACAATTTCTCGCCCGGATAGGAGGGGTGGTCAAGACAGGCCACAGGGTCGTTGTCACGAAGCCACCGGTAGTAGTCATATGGAACGCCGTGTGTGTATGTGGCAGCGAGATGAAGAAGCGGTGCATCTACGAATGTGTCAGTCATAAGAACTCCTTTAGGGCGCTTGCAGCCATTGTGTCAGTCACGACCCGACAAGGACCGCCGTTCAGATTCGTTGGTCAGTCGCTCAGAATTGAAGCCATACGTTCGGTGGTATCGATCCATTCCTCAACCATCTCACGCACAACATCTTTTGTCGGACGGACTTTGTTGAGGCGACCGACGATCTGACCAACCGGGAAGCCGATCAACTCGCGAGTACCGACCCGCTGGGTGCGACGACCGGCTTCTTGGTGAAGGATGCCTTGCAATGGCATAGGCAACGTTCCAGGGGAATCTTCTGCTTCCCATGCATCGGTCCAGGCCGTGCGCAACTGTCGGGCCGGCTTACCGGTCATTGCTTTTGAGCGAACGGTGTCTCGTGAGGTAGCCGCAAGCATGTTTTCGAGTGCAGCGGGATTGGTGTCGGCTTCGGACACGGTGAGCCACATCGATCCAGTCCATGCCCCCTGTGCGCCGAGTGCGATCGCTGCGGCCATCTGTCGGCCCGTGGCAATGCCGCCCGCTGCGAGCACGGGAATGTCGGGCCCAACTGCGTCGACGACCTCGGGCACCGACACCATG
>SYBH01000152.1 GCA_005787345.1 Actinomycetota bacterium | reverse complement strand
CGTCCGCGTTTTGCGCTACAACACCCACCGCATCGCGGACCACGCCGCTTTGCTGGAGAAGGCCGCGGCCGATGAACAGGGCCGTGTGCGTCTCGAGGCCGTGGTGGTGCCGATGTAGTTGTGGTTCAGAAGGCGTGCTTCTTCTTGCGCAAGCACGACGACCCTGCGGGCCCTATCGGTGAACCGTTCAAACACTTTGTGACCTGCTTCCCAGACGGGGATACGTGAAGCGAGTGTACCCATGACGATCGCGATCGCCTCGTCGGAAATGAAGGTCCGAGGTGCCTTTGTCACAGGTGGTCCGTGACCTTGTCCCCGGGTTGAGGTTGGAACGGACTACGGGCCTATCGTGGCGAGATGGCCGGTGCCTCACCCCTCCTCCAGCTCCCCGTTCTGCAAGCGGATCTTGCGCGGGTCGAGGACGCCCTTCAGGCATCGGTTATTGCCGAGGACTCATTCCTTACCGATGTCGCCAGCCATCTGATTTTGGCCGGTGGCAAGCGAGTTCGCCCCGCCTTTGCCGTGACCTCGGCTGCCACATCCGATCTCGTGATGAGCGCCGCAACCTCCGAAGTCATCATGGGAGCCGTCTCTGTCGAGCTCGTGCACCTCGGTTCGCTCTATCACGACGACGTGATGGACGATGCCACCACGCGTCGCACCGTTGAAAGCGTCAATGCTCGTTGGGGCAACCTCAAAGCGATCCTTGCCGGCGATTACTTGCTGGCGAAGGCATCGGAAATTGCTGCATCACTCGGCACTGAAGTTGCTGGTTTGCTCGCCGCAACGATCGCCAAGTTGTGCGAAGGCCAAATCCTCGAACTGCAACACGCGTTCAATCAGCAGCGCACCGAAGACGCGTACCTGCGTTCCATCGATGGCAAAACTGCTTCGTTGCTCGGTACTGCGTGTCGAGTCGGTGCGATTGTTGGCGGACTCCCCCGTCCGCAGATCGATGCTCTCACTACATTCGGCAACTCGTTCGGTATGGCCTTCCAGATTGTCGACGATCTTCTCGACGTCACCTCGACCGATGAAGAACTCGGTAAGCCTGCAGGCCACGACCTTGTTGAAGGCACCTACACGCTTCCCATCATCCGCACGCTTGCGGCAGGTGGCGCCGAAGCCGACGAACTTCGTTCGCTTCTGGTGAAACTTGCACCGACCGACGGTTCCATTGAACCTGTCGACGATCCCGACACACTTGCGCTCGCTCGCACACTGTTGCGTTCGTCGCCATCGGTACGCGGATCACTCGATACGGCACGTGCGTATGTCGAATCAGGACAACGTGCGCTTGCGCCCTATGCCGGCACCGAAGCAATCACGGCTCTCGAAGCTGCCGCCGAACATTTGCTCGGAACTGTCCGCTCTGCGGCTTAGCTCAGACGTTCTTTTCGTAAATCAACCGAAGGCCGTGAAGCGTGAGCCACGGTTCGGTGTGTTGAATGCGCTTCGAGAACGGCGTAATTGTTTCGGCAAGACCACCAGTGGAAATCACCGTGCAGGTGCCAAGTTCTGCTTCGATGCGGTCGCAAAGCCCATCGACCTGTGCCGCGAAGCCGTACACCGCGCCCGACTGAATCGATTCGACCGTGGACTTTCCCAGCACATTGCGGGGTTCGCTGAGTTCGACTGCACGCAATGCAGAGGCACGACCCACAAGTGCATCCATCGAAATCTCAATGCCTGGTGCAATTGCTCCACCGAGATACACGCCATCTTCCGATACTGCGTCGCAAGTTGTTGCAGTGCCGAAATCGGCGATGATCGTTGGGCCACCGTAGAGGTCGTACGCCCCAACAGCATTTGCAATGCGGTCGGCACCAACCTCTTTGGGATTGTCATAATCGATGCGAATGCCGGAGCGAATGCCGGGTCCAACCACGATTGGTTCAAAGTCGAAGTGGCGATCAGTGACCTGACGCAGCGTTGCTGTGACGCGAGGAACGCCTGATGAAATGACGATGCCATCGATGTCGCTGAAGCTGTTGCGACGAAGGGCAAGGAAGCCCTGCAACATGACGGCGTATTCATCGCTTGTTCGATCGGCAGCAGTCGAGATGCGCCAGTGATCGAGCAAGCCGGCTTCGGGACGACGTCCAGCAGACGTTCCACCGTCGAGTTCGTAAAGTCCAACAACCGTCTGTGTATTTCCTGCATCAACTGCGAGAAGCATTCGTTGATCCTCCGTCATGCGGGATCGATATCAAGACCGATGTCGAGCACCGGCGCGGAGTTTGTGAGACCGCCGACCGAAATGCAGTCGACACCTGCTGCGCTGTAGCCAGCAATTGTTTCAAGTGTGATGCCACCGGAGGCTTCAAGTAACGGACGGCGAGGTGAGGCCGATGCAACAGCAACGCACTCGCGAATCTGATCCGGCGTCATGTTGTCGAGCAATAACGCATCAGCGCCGGCAGCCAAAGCTTCGTGCACCTGTTCGATGGTGTCGCATTCAACATGCACCGTGCGTGCTGGCCACATCGAACGTGAACGAGCCACGGCATCGGTAATTCCGAATAGCGCAATGTGGTTGTCCTTTAACAAGATCCAATCGGAAAGGTTGCCGCGATGGTTGCGACCGCCGCCGGCGCGCACCGCTGCCTTTTCAAGAACTCGAAGACCTGGGGTGGTTTTGCGCGTGTCCCATACATACGCGGTTCCGGCCTTTGTGGCTTCTGCTACGTACTGGCTCGTGAGCGTTGCGATTCCCGAGAGGTGACCAAGGAAATTCAACGCCGTGCGTTCGGCGGTAAGGATCGATGCGAGTCGACCAGTTGCGGTAGCGATCAACGTGCCCGGGCGAACGCTGTCCCCGTCATCAACCGACCACGTGAGCGACACCGTCGGATCGACCTGCACAAACGTTTCGGCGGCGCAGGCTCGACCTGCGATCACTCCATCCACACGAGCAACGAAGCGGGCCGTTGCAACGAGATCCTGCGGAAGAAGCGCAGAGGTGAGGTCGCCCAGAGGAGTGAGATCCTCGGCGAGGGCACGTTCAACCGCGTCGACGACAACGACTCGGGGCGGCTGGAGCAGATCGGACATTCCCAAAGCCTGCCCTGCCGAGCCCGACCGGGGCGAACCGGTCAGCCGATCACCAATCGCAGAGCCAGATCGGGGTCGGTTTCGGGCCAATCATCACGGGTATGAGCGCCACGGCTCTCGGTCCGGGCATTGGCCGCAACCAGAAGCGCCGAGGCAACCGCGGCCAGATTGGCCAGTTCCCACGAAGCAACCCCTGAAGCGCTGGCGAGGCCTCGGGCATGGTCGACCTTGCGCTCGGTTGCCTCCAAGGAGGTTGCGTCGCGCACCACTCCAGCACCAACGGTCATTGCCCACTGCATGTCATCTCGAGCAGTTGCGATCGCGTCGGCATCCCCGGGGACTCCTGCTGAAAGCGGTGCCGGTGTCGTCCAGCCTTCGAGTCGACGACCGCCATCACCGTGAAGCGCGCGCATTGCGCCAGTTCGATCGGGGCCTTCACTACCGCTTTCAATTGCTTCAACAACGCGCGCACCAAACACCATGCCTTCAAGCAAAGAGTTGGACGCCAATCGATTCGCACCATGCACGCCCGAACATGCGACCTCGCCAGCCGCCCACAACCCCGGAAGGCTGCTTGCGCCCTTCAGGTCAGTGACAACTCCCCCGCACAAGTAATGCGCAGCCGGCGCAATTGGGAGGAGGTCGGTCGCTGGATCAAAGTCGAGGCCGCTGAGCATTGCCGCGATCGTTGGGAAGCGAACGTCGAACTGATCGAGACCAGTCACGTCGAGCAAACAATGATCGGTATGGAGTTCGATCATTCGTCGAACCATCGCGCGACTGACCTGATCACGCGGAAGCATTTCGTCAACAAATCGCTCGCCATTGATGTCACGAATCAGCGCGCCGTGGCCCCGTAATGCTTCCGACAACAACGGCCGGGGCATTCGCTGATGATGCAGCGCGGTGGGATGGAACTGAACGAACTCGACATCAGCAACTGCTGCACCTGCGCGCAACGCCATGGCGATTCCGTCGCCGGTTGCTTCGAGAGGATTCGTCGTAACCGAGAAGATCTGCCCCGCGCCGCCTGAAGCAAGTAACACGTTGCGAGCACGAACAATTTCAACTGTTCCGTCAGCGAGTGAGGCACGCACCCCAACACAGCGACCGTTCTCAATCACAAGATCGAGAGCGAATGCGTGTTCGTGAATTTCCGTTGCTTCGCTTCGAACCGCAGCCACGAGTGCTCGTTCGATTTCGGCGCCAGTTGCAACACCACCGGCATGCACGATTCGAGGAAGCGAATGTCCACCTTCACGGGCGAGTTCAAACTTTCCGTCGGCATCGCGGTCGAACCGCGCACCAAGAGCGACGAGGTCATGAACGCGAACCGGTCCTTCTTCAACCAGCACGCGAACGGCATCGACATCGCAAAGGCCTGCGCCCGCAGCCAGGGTGTCGGCCAAATGCAGGTCCGTGGAATCGGGATCACCACCGAGAACGGCGGCAACGCCACCTTGGGCCCAACGAGTGGTCGATTGTTCCAACGGGCCCTTGGTGAGCACGCCAACACGAACTCCGGGCTGAGCTGCGGCCCGCACTGCAGCAGAGAGTCCGGCCACCCCGGAACCCACCACAAGAAGATCGAGTTCGACGGTCACAGATGATCAGTCTGACCGAAGAACGGGTTCAGGCCCGGAATCGAACGGGAGATTCTTCGGCAGCAATCCTTGCTAGGGAACGTCGACACCGAGGTTGTCGAGTAATCGCGGTGGTCCGAGCTTGGCAACCATCAGCAATCGAACGTTTGTGCCACTCACGAGTTCGGCCGGCGTACGCAGCGAGTCGGGATCAACAACTACTGCGTAGTCGAGTTCCGCGAGTGGTTCCGCTTCAATAATTGACGCCATATGCGCTTCGATCACTGCAGGATCGCTTTCGCCCGCCGAGATCATCGCGGCGCCCGCCCGAAGCGCCCGGTTGATGACAGTGGCCGCTTCACGCTCCGATGACGACAAATAGATGTTGCGACTCGACATCGCCAAACCATCGGCCTCGCGAACGATGGGACATCCGATAACTGTGACGGGCTGGTCAAGATCGGCGGCCATTCGGCGCACGACGGCAAGTTGCTGGAAGTCCTTCTCGCCGAAATACGCACGGCTCGGGCCAGCGATGTTGAACAGTTTCGTGACAACGGTTGTGACTCCGTCGAAATGCGTTGGGCGACTCGCGCCTTCCATTCCTTCAGTGAGTTGGTCGACATGAACCGCGCTGAGGGTTGGTTCCGGATACATCTCGTCGGCGCTTGGCGTGAACACGACATCGGCACCCGCTTCCTCAGCGAGTTCCAAATCGCGGTCAAGCGGTCGCGGGTAGGCACTGAGATCTTCACCCTCACCGAACTGCAAGGGATTCACAAAGATCGTGAGAGCAACGACATCGCAATCAGCGGCAGCGGCGCGAAGCAATGACAGATGGCCCTCGTGCAACGCGCCCATCGTCGGTACGAGCCCAACCGTTCGCCCGAGGGCACGAACGTTTTCGAGGTGCTCGCGAAACTCAGCCTTCGTGGACAGGACCAGCATCAAGATTCCGTTCGGGGGTTCGTAGGTTGCGCTGTATCGGCACCACCAGTTCGCGAGTCCACCACGCGTCGGGCCGCTTCGACCAATGCGTCGTACAACGCGAGTTCTGATGGGTCGATGGCTTCTCGATGACAAGCAACGGTTTCCCAGTCGCCCCTGGCGACAGGACCAGTGAGGGCGTCGACAACACCCAAGTCTTCGATGTTGTCGATCGTGGCGCGAACAAGTTCGAGATACGCCTCAAGCGGCACGCCCGCCGAGGTGGCGACTCGTTCGGCCGACCCAAGCAACGCGACAACGTGATTCGAGGCGATCGCTGCCGCCGCGTGGTACGCAACTCGATGTTCGTCATTCACAACAAACGAACGACCACCCAGCGCAGTCACCACCGATTCAACTATCGTCATCGCTTCGTCGCTACTTGCATCAAGCGCAAACCACGCGCCCCGTGCCAGGCGCTCAGCGCCGACTTCAGCAGTTGGCATCGACGTCAATGGATGTAGTGCTGCTCGCAATGGATGTGTTGCCAAGACGTCAAGCCCGCGTGCTCCTGAAAGATGAGCGACCACGGTTGTCTCAATTGGCGTAATCGAAGCAGCAACTTCCTCGATCGCTGCATCTGGCGTCGCGAGAAGCAAAAGATCTACATCTTTTGCAGCGTCGGCAAGAGCATCACCATGGCGAACAGGCGCAAGCACCGTCCAACCAACTTTCGTCAACGCACTCGAGAGTGCGCCACCGGCCCGACCCGGTCCGATAACCCGAACCGAGTGGTTCGAGTTCATCCCGGTTCGGCGTCGAGAGGTCCGACGCGATCTACGTGGCCTTCGGCGCGATCGGCCCAATCGGGACCAGCAACATCTGGAGCAAGGTCGGCCAAAGGCGCCATCACAAAGCGACGCAATCGCATGCGTGGATGCGGCACTTCGAGATCGGGTTCCGCAATGGTGACGCCATCGATCCAAATGATGTCGACATCGAGAGTGCGCGGACCCCAACGAACCGTGCGAACACGATTCGCCGCCGATTCCAACCGATGGCACACGCCCAACAGTTCGCGCGCGCTGAGATCGCTATCGAGCTCAATCACGATATTGAGGAACGGTTCTTGTTCGGGGCCACCCACCGGTTCCGTTCGGTACACCGGCGACACAGCGACAACCGAGTCAAGCGAACTCACCGCTTCGCGAAGAAGCGACCATGAATCACCGATGTTCGAGCCGAGGCTCAGGAACGCTCGAGACATTCAGCGTCCTCGGGTGATGGTCACGCCCGAAGTGGCCAGTGCCTGCGGCACCGGTGGGCGCAACTTCCGCACAGACACCGTGATACTGAGTGCACGCGGATCAGCGAGCACGGCGTCGGCGATGTTCTGAGCGAGATGTTCAAGCAACTGCGGAGTTCCGTTAAGGATCACGTTTTCGACCGTGGCAGTAATAGCGCCGTAGTCGAGTGTGTCGTCGAGATTGTCCGACGCACCAGCTGCGGAAAGATCGGCGACAACGTCGAGATCGACCTCGAGGGGCTGTGCCCGTTCGCGCTCTTCGGGGAGCGCGCCACAAATGCCGGTGACGACAAGTCGGCGAAGTTCAATTCGATCATTCGGGGCCATGGGGGATGCGCTCCGGGTCAGGCAGATGGCGGGGGGATCGTCAGTGAAATGGCAACCAGTTCTCGGCCGATCGGGCCGAGCTGGCGCTGGGTCAGTTGCTCGATCACAGTAACGACACGGGGAGGGTTTTCGACCAGGCCATTCCAAAGCAGATAGCCAGCGATGAGACCACAGACCCGGTCGCTGAGTTCCTCGGCGTGGATGAGAATTCGCTCGCCTCGCTCTAGGAGCATGCGGAGTTCGGCGAAGAAGGCCGTTTCGAAGATGCCGAGATCGTCCTCGGGAACTGGGCGGTGACGCCACACCACACCGAGTTCGTCGTAATTGTGGAGATTCAGCGGTGCCGCGATCATCGAGATGACGCAAGTGAAGCCCTGTTCGCGGACCCAGATGATTTCTTCTTGGCGACGAACCTTGCGATGGTTGGCGCCATAGCCACCGGGTCGCTCACAGACGGCGAGTCGCTCAGCGATCACCCAGTGAAAATTGCGGGGTCGGATCCCCTGCGCCCACTTCCCTTTACTGGCCACGGCGCTCATGCTGCCACGACTTTGGCCGCTTGGATGGCGCTTCTGACGTCGTGAGCACGAATCATGCTCGCTCCGGCGTGCATTGCCCACACCTCAGTGGCGATCGAACCGGCCAACCGATCGTCGGCGGGAACGATGTCGGTCGAACCATCAGAAGCGGCAAGGAGCCGTCCCAGCATTGCCTTTCTGGACGTTCCGACCATTACTGGCCAACCCAATTCAACGACGCGATCAAGGTGCGCGAGCAGCGCCAGATTGTGGGCGTCGGTCTTCCCAAACCCAAATCCAGGATCGACCCAAATTTCTTTCACACCGGCCTCTGAAGCAGCTGTTGCGCGCTCGCGAAGGAACGCGCATACCTCTGACACGACATCGTCATAGTGAGGATTGGTCTGCATCGTTCCGGGCTCGCCTTGCATATGCATCGCGATCCATCCGACTCCGAGCTCGGCTGCAACCGGCCAGAGGGAAGCAGAGACATCATTAATGAGGGTTGCGCCTGCAGCCACCGCAGCACGTGCGACATCAGCATGGCGGGTGTCGATGCTGAGACGACAACGACCGCTCAATCCTTCGAGAACCGGGATGACGCGTGCGAGTTCAGTTTCAGCATCGACAGGCACTGCGCCTGGCCGAGTGGACTCGCCGCCAATGTCGAGAATCGATGCGCCCTCTTCGATCAGCGAAAGTCCGTGCGCGATTGCCGAAGCCGGTTCGAGGAACTTTCCACCGTCACTGAACGAATCAGGAGTGACATTCACGATTCCCATCACCAACGGAACCGTTGCCGGAGTGCCAACTCCGAGTCGGGGAACGACGTCGGCCACGTTTAGTCGCGAGCGATGAATCGCATCGCTTCGAATCGAGTGGCGGCACTTTCGCGGAAAAGCCCGCGCACTGCAGACGTAACGGTCGTCGAACCTGGCTTGCGAACACCACGCATTGACATACACAGATGCTCTGCCTCGATAACAACCAGCACGCCACGCGGCGCCAGCGTTGTTTCGAGTTCGTCGGCGATCTGCGCGGTAAGTCGTTCTTGCACCTGCGGACGCTTTGCATAGGCATCGACCAATCGAGCGATTTTTGAAAGACCAGTCACGCGACCATCGTTGCCAGGGATGTAGGCAACATGCGCCTTACCCATGAACGGAACGAGATGGTGTTCGCACATTGAGGTGAGTGCGATGTCACGCACCATCACCATTTCGTCGTGGTTGGCCTCGAACATCACCTGAAGGTGACTGCGGGGATCGTCGCGAAGGCCAGCGAAAACCTCGGCATACATGCGCGCCACGCGATCGGGCGTGTCTTGCAGACCATCGCGATCGGGATCCTCGCCAATGGCGATGAGGATCTCTTTCACAGCAGCTGAGATTCGGGGAAGATCGATGGGCTCCATCACGGTCTCCTGACGAGGGGACGAGAACGTTCAACAGGTAGGAAATCGTAGTGATTCCCCATTCAGCAAAGCGTCAATGGCCACTTCCCGGTCCCACGTAGACCCGAAGATCATCGAGGTTGCGGTAGCGCTCAGCGACGTCGAGGCCGTACCCGACCACAAACTCGTCGGGGAGCCGAAAGCCTACGTAGCGAAGATCGGGTTCCACCTTCTGCATGCCTTCTTTCAGAAGAAGCGCACACACTTCAAGACTGGCAGGGTGCCGAGCGGCAAGGTTTTTGCGGAGATAATTAAGCGTCAGTCCACTATCGACAATGTCTTCGATGATGATGACATCGCGCCCGGTGAGATCGATATCGAGGTCTTTGACGATGCGAACGACACCGCTGGTCTTCGTTGCTGTGCCGTAGGACGACACCGCCATGAAGTCGAGTTCGACAGGCAGCGCAATCGCCCGGGAAATGTCGGCCATGAACATGACTGCGCCCTTTAGAACCGCGATGAGCAACGGGGCTCGGCCGGCATAGTCGGCAGTGATCTCTTTGCCCAGTTCAGCAATGCGCTGCTGAATGGCTTCGTGGGTGACGAGGATCTGACCGAGATGGGGATCGACATCGGGATGCGGATGTTCATTACCGGACGCGCTTTGGGTCACGCGGCGAATGTAGTGCAGTCCTCAGGCCTTCGGTGTCGTCACGATGCGAAGTTTTCCTGCGGTGCGTTCGACGCGACGGTTTCCACCCAATTCGGTTGCGATCGCATCGCCTCGAACCACCGCCATCACGCGATCGATTGTTGCGGCGTCGGGCGGATGGCGTTCTTCGGTACCGGCTCGCAACCATTCGCGAAGTGCGACGCGCGCTACCACCTCTGGAACTTCTCGAAGCACTCGCGTATCGGTCGGATCAAGTTGGGCGGCTTCGGACTTCAGGTAGTCAGCAACCGACGCAAACACCTCGGCCTGACGATCAAGAATCGGCACAAGGTCACGGCCAGCGATGTCGGTCAAGAGTGGAAGTACTTCGTGGCGAATGCGATTCCGCACGAACAGCGGGTCGGCATTGCTGGGATCAAAAAACGGTTCAATGCCTTCGATCTCACAAACTCGTTCGGTATCGGACCTTCGCAGATTGAGGATCGGGTGACGGAAGCCGGGGCGGATGGAGGCCAAGCCATCGGGGCCCGCACCTCGCAACAGATTGACGATCATCGTCTCGGCCCGATCATCGCTCGTGTGACCAAGCGCAGCATCAGGGCCGAGCACTGCATGCCGGGCCGATCGCGCGCGGGCTTCAAGGTTCGGGCCGGTTTCGACGACCACCGTCTCGGCACGAAACGCGGCGCCAAGACGTTCAGCGACACTTCGCACTCGATCAGCTTCGGTTTCGGAGCCGGTACGCAACCCGTGATCGACATGCACCGCGGTCACGTCGCAACCTGAAGCAACTGCCAGCACCACTAACGCCATCGAATCGGCACCGCCCGACACGCCGCACACCAATGGTGTTCCCGCAGGTGGGAATGTGCATCGATTCAGGAACGCCCCATGACGTTCAGCGAGCGAACTCAAAGCAGGTCGATTTCGCTTAGCCAGCAACCGGAAGTGCTGCGCCCATGCGGTCGATCCACCGCTGTGGGTCACGGATCTCGAGAATGCTCGGAAGGTTCTCGGGACCTTCCCACGCACGTGACAACAACTGCTGACCACCGGCGCGCTCGACATCGGTGATGAATGCTTCGCCTTGCGCGTACTGCGCCAATTTCGCCTGCAAACCAATCAGTTGCTGAAAGATGCGCGTCATTCCGCGAGCCGATTCGCGTCGTTCGCGCAAGACCTTTCCGAATCGATCGGCACTAGGCACGAAATCCTGGCCAGCGCGATCCATCGTGATGTCTCCGTGCCCTTCGAGAAGGCTCATCATTCCGCTCACTTGGTCGAGCACTGCGCGCTGTTCAGGACTCGCGATGAGCGTCATCAGTCCACCGTCGGCCAATGGCTTTTGGCCCGACCGGATGGCCGTTGTCACGCGCGAAATGGTTTCGCTCATTTTTGCGGGATCCGGATCGATCGTGTTCATCGTCTCGTGAACGAGACCAAGGAAGTGTTCGCGCAACCATGGAACACCAGTGAATTGAGCTCGATGCGTTACTTCGTGCAAGGCCAACCACATTCGAAACTCTTCAGGCGGAAACGCAAACTGCTTTTCCAGCGCAAGAACATTTGGTCCGACGTAATAGACGATGTCCTGATCTTGCGGATTTTCTTCTTCGATCACGAGAAGGTCGTACTGACCCAACACCCGAGCCGACATCCAGCCCAACATCACACCAAGTTCTGCGCCCGCGAGTCGTGCAGTGATCGGAGCGACACGACTCGACGACACACGATCACCGAACTTGTCGAGCATCGGTGCCAACAATCGTTGGAACGACGCGAGGTTGGCTCGGATCCAACCGGGACGATCGGTAACTCGAGCACGAGCCGGACCAGCAAGCGACCGTAACCCGGTCTCTTGAGCGACAAGTTCTTCCGCAACAGCGGTCAGCCGGTCGAAGTCGGGCTGCAGCGATTGATAGTGATAACTCGCTGCGAAGGGATCCTTTTTAGCGGTACGGATCGCGACCTTTTCGGCCACACCCCAATCGACCGCCGCGGCCACGTTGCTCAGCGCTTGGGATAGCGGGGAGCGACGACCTTCTTCAGGTACAGGCCAATGATGACCACCACAATGAGGATCGTCGGCAGCAGAAGCGCCGGCGCAATCCAAAACGCCCAGACCTGTGCGAGCAGAAGTTCCATGGGAAAGATCCTAGGCCTCGCGGCCAGGCTCTCCGCCACCGTCGGGTCCAATTCCGCCCGAACCTTGAATCCGGAGATAGGTCAGTTTCTCTTCAATCCGGATGCGGAGAGTCTCGGGGCACTCCCCCGAATGAGTCTTAGTGGTGATGACCATGCGAAGTTCGGCCTCGAAATCGAAGGCCTCGAAGCAGGGGCTGCAGGCCTCGAGGTGGGCCATGATCTCATTCCGCTGGGCGTCACTGAGTTCCTGATCGAGGAATGTGTAGACCTCGGCCAATGCTCGTTCGCAGTCAGGTGTCCCGGCAATTGGCATGGCGGGGGTGGCGTCGTGATCGTGGGTCATGGCGATTCTCAGGGGGCCTCGGGGACGGCATCGGCCAGTCCCCTCTCGATGGCAAAGTCATGTAACTGCTTTTGGAGGGCTTTTCTTCCACGATGGAGCCGACTCATCACGGTTCCGATCGGGATATCGAGATCCTCAGCGATTTCCTTGTACGACAAACCCTCGACATCACTGAGAAGTACAGCGAGGCGATAGGACTCGGGCAAGGCATCGACTGCCGCCTGCACGTCAGCATCGGTGAAGTAGTCCATGAGCTCGTCTTCGGCGCTGCGCGAGGCGCGAGCGGCTTCCAGACCGCCCATGCGGCGGTACAGGTAGAAGTCCTCGACGCCATCGAGCTCGGTTTCGTCGGGACGACGCTTCTTGGAGCGATAGGAGTTGATGTAGGTGTTAGTGAGGATCCGGAACATCCAGGCCCGCAGGTTGGTGCCCTGCTCAAAGCCAGCAAATCCTTTGTACGCCTTCAGGTACGTCTCTTGAACCAGATCCTCGGCGTCGGACGCGTTATGCGTCATTCGTAGCGCGGTGGAATACAGCTGCGGCATGTAGTCCAATGCCTGTTCGGCAAACGCGTCTTGATTGGCCATCAGAGCCCGAGAGGAGAATCGAACTCCTGACCTGCTCATTACGAGTGAGCTGCTCTGCCGTCTGAGCTACCCGGGCGGGAATCGCCGAGGTTAGCCGCCTGCTCCGATCGGACCCACTCGGCGCTCGTCAGCGGCGTGATGTCCGTGGCGAATCAGTGACGGAGGCGGCCCAGTTTCAAAAAGAGCGCCACTAACTGCAGCCGTTCGTTCGGATTTCGCACGAGGCCGCGAGCGAGTTCAGCAATGTCATCGATTGATGCAGCCACATCAGCCGGGCGAGGTGCAGCGACAAGGTCGTCACGGTAACGACGAGACAATTCAGTGAGTCCGGCCCTGATCTCGTCGGTTCGATAGCGGCGGACTTCTCGCTTGTGTCGATCCTCGAACTGCTTGCGACCCGAACCACGTTCACCGCGAGCCGCCACGAGTTCAGCGAACTCGGCAACTTCTGCAGCATGTGCGTCGGTCAGCGGTGTCATTGCATCGTCGATCATCGCCAATAAGTCGTCGGCGGTTTCGATGGCGCGCGCACCTGTACCGTCGAGGCGATCGGGAACTGCACGCCATGCCGCGCGTCGCAACGCGAGTCGATCATCGGTTGCCAACAATCTCGCACGACCAAGATCACCGACTGCGGCAGCAGCCGCATCGGCGGCGCGGTCGGGCGTAACGCCTTCAGCAATTAGTCGTTCAATGATGAGTTCGTCGGTAATCGTCGCAAGGTCGATGCGCACACACCGACTCGCAATAGTGACGAGATCGTTTGGAACATCGTCAGCAAGAACAACAAAGACGGTGCCATCGGGTGGCTCTTCGATTGTCTTAAGCAGCTTCGGCGCTGCAGTGGTGACGAGATGGAACTCATCGAGAATCAATACTTTCGGCCCGTTCTCGATTGATGATCGTGCTGCAGTCGCAATGATTGTGTCGGCCTGTTCGGCAGAAATCGACGCACCCACTCGTTCGAACTCGGTGATGTCTGAGTGATTCTGCGTAAGTGCCATGCGCGCCTGGCGAACGGCATCATCGCCAGTTCGATCACGGCTTACGAGCGCTGCAGCAAATGCACGTGCCAACTCGCGTTTACCGCTACCGCGTGGGCCAACCAACAAATAGGCGTGCACCGGCGCCTCGACTGCTGCACGCAATTCGCCAACGGCGTCGTCTTGGCCAACGACATTGGACCAGAGTTCGATTCCAGCCAATTCCGCCGACAGCGGCGGGTAGTCGGTACGTGATGTCACGGAAACAGTTGTAGCCGCTCAGCGACCACGGCGGACACTGCCGCTGACACCTCATCGATCGACGATGTGCCATCAATGACCACCCAGCGATCGGGTTCGGCTGCGGCCTGCGCTCGGAAGCCCTCGAGAACTGCAGCATGAAACGCTGCGGGTTCGGCCTCCATGCGATCTCGAACTGCACCGAGTCGACGATCGGCTTCGGCCTCGGGAACATCCAACACGATGATCAGGTCGGGCCACACACCGCCGGTTGCCCACAGCGAGAGATCGCGAATCTCGTTGACCGGCAATCCGCGGCCATGGCCTTGATAGGCGATTGATGACCCTGCGAAACGATCGGTGACCACATGCCGACCGGCGGCCAATGCAGGTTCGACCACTTCGGCAACGTGTTGGGCGCGGTCAGCAGCCATCAACAGCGCTTCAGCGCGGTCAGAAAGGTCGATCGTCTGCGGATCAAGAAGTACTGCTCGCAATTGTGCGCCGATCACCGTTCCGCCCGGTTCACGCGTGAGAACGGCATCGAGTGCATCAGCCAAGCGCGCTGATTGCGTGGATTTTCCGCAGGCTTCGCCACCTTCGAAGGCTATGAACTTGCCGCGAGTCATGACGGATCTCTTAACGGCGGTGGCGGAAGGAACGTTGGACCTTCAGATCCAACGTCATCTGGGTGAGGTTCAGGGATGGGACCAGCTGGTCGAAGATCAATCGGTGTGAAATCCAATGCTTGCGGGTCCGGAGGATTGGGACGCGACGGATGGTCTGATTCACCAGCACGCTTCACGCGTTGTCCGGCGCGCAATGAAGCAGCTGCCACGAAACCCGCGGCGATGATGATCGCTGCGGCAAGCCACAACGCAAGTCGCACGCCTGGGAGTTCCACCGTTATGCCAGCAACGTCGACGCGGTTGTTGATCAATGTTGATGCCAAACGTCCAAGGATTGCTGCGAGTAGTGGGCCGGCAACCATTGCGATGAGCACGCACAAACGAACCAGCGTGTTGAGCGAGCTAAACACGCGCCCACGGAGATCGTCGGCGACTTCCTGTTGCAACATTGCGAAACCCAGTACATACACGGGACCGACGGCGATACCCATCAGGCCAACAAAAATCACTGCAGCCCATAATGAGGAAGAAGAGGCAGCACAGAACAACGAGATGCCAGCAGCGAACAACGCAACGATGAACGTTGTCGTTTGTGGCAATCGCTTTTGGAACACCGATACGCCAACCACGCCGATGGCTACGCCGAAACCAAGTGAAGTGGTGAACAATCCATAGCCAGCGGCACCAGCATCAAGAACTTCAGTAGAAAACACCGCTCCGAGCGGGATGAGCATGCCGCCACCGATAAGACCGGTCGCAAGACCCAAGTTCACGGCGCGAACAGTGTGGTTCTTCCAGATTTCGTTCCAGCCCTCTCGGAGTTCTTCGAGAGTGGCCTTTATGTCGACACGACGTTCATCATCAGCCGTGGACTTCACGCGTCGTTCGCGCTTTGGCAATGCCAAGCGACTGATCATCCACGCAGAGAACAAAAAGGTCACGGCGTCGAAATAAAACGCTAAGGCCATCTGATTGTTCTCGAGCCATCCCAGACCAGGGATGTTTCCGATCCACGCTGACAAACCAGCCAGCAATGCAAACAGCAACGCCGCGAACGGAAAGGTTCCGTAGGCAGCAGCAAGTGAAAGTGAATTTGCGGTTGTGAGATGTTCACGAGGAACAAGGTTTGGAACTTCTGACTCCTTTGCTGGTCCCCACAACAGCGTGAGTACTTCAAGCACAAGCGACGCAAGTACAAGACCGATGACATCGCTCACGAATGGAAGTAGCGCCATCACCAGTGCGCGACCGATATCGCAAGAGACCATGACTTTCTTGCGGTCCCAACGATCGACAAGCACACCTGCAAGCGGTCCAAAGAAGAAGCCCGGCACAATGCGCGCGGCCATCACCAGCGAAATCGCGCCGGCACCGGCGCCACCGCCGATGGTCGCGGCCAAAAGGATGATTGCCGAGAAACCGAGCCAGTCGCCGGTGGCCGATACGACCTGAACAAGCCAAAGCCGGAAGAACTCGTGGCTGCCGAAGAGCCGAACATGGAACCCCGGACGATCCGAGGGGTCCTTTGTGAAAAGAGTTTCGGTGTCTTCACCGAAAAGCGAGGCCCGCGTCCAGCCCGGGACGGTCGCGTCAGCGTCGGGGCCAATGGCCTCGATGGGCGTTGCATCCTCGGGGGGATCGGCGTCGTCCCCAAGTCCGGGGCGAGGCACAGCCATGCACTGAGCCTAGGAGAGGTCCCCCCTAGCTCTGAGCACCTCTCCGGAGAGGGTCAGCGTTCGGTATCGAGGATCTGAGAGTTGGACTTCTCGACGTTGGGCCGCTTCGCCGCTTTCTGGGCGGCCTTCGACTGCCCAGTAGCCACCGTGTTCTTTGTCATCAGATCAGGCTTCTTGGCCCGGGATTTGGCTCTCTTTTTGGCCGTGGCCTTCTTTTTCGCGGCCTTCTTTACGGACTTCTTGGCCGCTTTTTTGGCCGCCGGCCCACCGTTTTCCGCTATGTAGACACGCCGGTCCTGAAGAAGTTCCGCCCCGCGCTCGGGACTCAGTGTTTCAGGGACATCGCCGACTCGAAGCGAGGCATTGGTCTCGCCGTCAGTCACGTAGGGGCCGAACTTTCCGTCTTTGATCAACATAGGTCGACCCGAAGCGGGGTCTATACCAAGATCGGCCAATGGAGGCTTCGGCGCTCGCTTGCCGAACCGCCGCGGCTCAGCAAAGAGTGCGAGCGCGTTTTCGAAAGTGACGACGAGCAGCTGCTCTTCAGAGTCAAGACTGCGGGTCTCAGGCTTCTCGGTATCGCCTTCATCGCCCTTGGTCAGGTACGGACCGAACTTGCCGTTCTGGGCCCGGATGGCTTTGCCGGTTTCGGGATCGTTACCCAGCACCTTCGGGAATGAAAGCAACTCCAGACCTTGTTCGAGCGTGACCTCGTACGGGTCCATCGACTTAAACAACGATGCACGACGCGGTTTGCCATCGGGATCGTCTTCGAGTTCACCAAGTTGTACGTACGGGCCGAAACGACCACTCATCACGAAAACGGTCAGCCCGGTTTCGGGATCTTCACCGATCGGCTTGCCGCCCTTCGGCATGGCAAGCAGCTCGAGCGCAACCGCAACAGTGAGATCGGCGGGTGGCAAATTTTCGGGTACCGACGCAGTGTCATCGCCGCGCTGCACATAGGGCCCGAACTTTCCGGGCTTGGCGATGACGGGCATTCCATTGTGATCGTCACCCAATAAGAACGTATTGATCGCGGCTGCATCGATTTCCGGAAGACGTTCGGTGACAAGATCACGCAGACCGTCTTTGCGCACACCATCAACCATTGGTCCGAAATAAAACTCGGCAAGCGTTTCAACACTGTTCGCGTCACCGTTGGAAATTCGATCAAGAATTGCTTCAAGATTTGCGGTGAAGTCGTAATCGACGAGTTCAGCGAAATGCTGTTCGAGAAGCGTTGTCACTGCGAATGCGTTCCAACTCGGAACGAGTGCAGAACCCTTCTTCCAGACATAGCCACGGCCCTGAATGGTTTCCATAATCGAGGCATAGGTCGAAGGACGACCAACGCCGAGTTCTTCCATCTTTCCGACAAGCGACGCTTCAGTGAAACGAGCCGGCGGTTTGGTGGCATGACCTTCGGGAGTAATCTCGGTTGCATCGAGACCATCGCCGACCCTCAACTGCGGGAGTCGACGTTCGGTGTCGTCATCGTTTTCCGAATCGGTGTCATCGGTACGCCAGTCTTCGACCTGCATCCAGCCGCGTTCGGTAATGACCGTGCCCGCCGCAGAGAATTCGGCATCGCGGCCGCTTGCAGTAAGCGAGCCGAGTCGAACTGTGACGGTCTCGCCAATGGCATCGATCATCTGCGATGCAACAGTGCGCTGCCAGATGATTTCGTAAAGGCGAGCTTCGCCAGGCGGAACCTCGTTGCGAACTTCTTCAGGACGACGGAAACGATCACCAGCAGGACGAATCGCTTCGTGCGCTTCTTGCGCGTTCGCAGCCTTCTTGCCCCACCTGCGTGGCTCGCCTTCAATCGCCGACGCGCCGTAACGCTCGGTGATCTCATGCTTGGCCGCGGCAACTGCTGCGGCAGAGAGACTTGATGAATCGGTTCGCATGTAGGTGATGTAGCCCTGCTGATACAGGCTCTGGGCCATCGACATGACCTGCTTGGCCGACACCTTGAGACGACGACCCGCAACCTGCTGCAACGTTGAGGTGGTGAACGGAGCAAACGGGCGTTTGCGGTAGGGCTTGGACTCAACACTACGAACAGAGAACGGTGAGGTCTGCAGTTCGGCAGCGAGCGCACGAACTGTTTCTTCATTCAGGATGACGCGGTCGTCGCGAGTCAGCGCGCCGTCTTCATTGAAATCGTTTCCAGTTGCAACGCGCACGCCATCGAGTGCAATGAGCTTGGCGCCGAATGGAATCGGTTCCGATGACGCAGCGAAGACGCCCTTGATGTCCCACCAGTCGGCGGAAACAAACGCCATGATCTCGCGTTCGCGTTCTACAACGAGACGAGTAGCGACGCTCTGCACTCGCCCAGCGGATAATCCGCGGTTGACCTTCTTCCACAAAACCTGTGAAAGGTCGTACCCAGCGAGACGATCGAGAAGTCGACGCGTTTCTTGAGCATCGACAAGCAACTGATCCAGTTCACGCGGATTGGCAAACGCTTCACGGATTGCGGGCGCAGTGATCTCATGGAACACCATGCGATATACCGGCATGTCCTTCGGCGGCTTCAAGACCTGCAACAAATGCCACGCGATTGCTTCACCTTCGCGATCCTCATCGGTTGCGAGATAGAGCGCGTCAGCGTTCTTCAGCGCACGGCGAAGTTCGGCAACTGTGTCCTTCTTCTTGTCGTACACCTTGTAATAGGGCTTGAAGTCGTCATCGGGATCAATGCCCAGGTACGACCACCACTCCTTCTGCTTGCCCTCGGGAAGCTCTTTCGCTTTGGAAACGAGATCTCGGATGTGGCCAACAGACGCGATAACGGTCGGCGAAGCGCCACCGGTGTCCTCGCCGCGGAGAAATTCGGTGATCTTCTTCGCCTTCGTGGGCGACTCGACGATGACGAGGGGACCGGCCATGGAGGGACACAATGAGACCCGTTTGGCGGCTCTGTCAATCACAGTCTTTGGAACCATGGTCCCGGGGACCCCCTTAGGGGGTCCCCGATTTTTCTTATCCACAACCCCATTTCTCGGTCCTGACCGGGCATTTCGGCCATACTCAGCCCGTGACACCTACCGCCGAAAACCCCTCTTCGAACGACGACACCCTTCGCCCCCTGGGCGAGGCCGGAACCGGCGAACGTCGCCCATGGGGTGAGTTCGTGATCCTCGACGACGGGCCGGCCGCAAAGGTCAAGCGCATCACCGTCGAGCCTGGCCAACGTCTGTCCTACCAATCACATGACAAGCGGTCTGAACACTGGATCGTTGTCGAAGGCACGGCCATCGTCACCCTCAACGATGTCGATCACACCGTGCCCGCAGGCCGCACAATCGAAATTCCTGTTCACACCAAACACCGAGTTCGCAACGACAGCACTGCGCCAGTCGTGTTCATCGAAGTGCAGACCGGCACCTACTTCGGCGAAGACGACATCGTCCGCTACGAAGACGACTACGGAAGAGCAGGTTCCTGATGGACTTCGCACTCAGCCCTCGCGCAGCAGATCTGCAACAACGTCTGCTCGCATTCATGGAAGAAGTTGTCATCCCTGCCGAACCAGTGTTCGCCGAGGAAATGCGCACATCAGGTGACCCACACTTCCATCCGCACGTTATGGAAGAACTCAAAGCCGAAGCGAAGAAGCGCGGCCTCTGGAATCTGTTCATGCCCCACATGACCGAATGGACACCCGAACCAGTTTCGAATGTTGACTACGCACCACTTGCCGAGATCACTGGCCGCAGTCCGCTCGGGCCTGAATCAGTGAACTCTGCCGCGCCCGATACCGGCAACATGGAAATCCTTGCGCTGTTCGGAACACCCGAACAAAAAGATCGTTGGCTGGTACCGTTGCTCGAGGGCGAGATTCGTTCATGTTTCGCCATGACTGAGCCCGATGTTGCATCGAGCGACGCTCGCAACATCAGTCTGAGCATCGTTCGCGACGGCGACGACTACGTCCTAAACGGCCGTAAATGGTGGATTTCTGGAGCTGCCAACCCTCGCTGTCGCGTTGCCATCGTGATGGGAAAGACCGATCCATCTGCTCCCACCTACACGCAACAATCCATGGTGCTGGTTCCTATGGACACGCCAGGCCTCACCATCGTTCGCGATCTCATGGTGTTTGGTTACAACGACCGTGAAGGCCATTGCGAGCTTCGTTTCGACAACGTTCGCGTCCCGGTTTCAAATCTTCTCGGCGAAGAAGGAAGCGGTTTCGCACTCGCCCAAGCCCGACTTGGCCCCGGTCGTATTCATCACTGCATGCGCTGCATTGGCATTGCCGAACGAGCCCTTGAACTCATGTGTCGTCGCGTCACCGAGCGCGTTGCGTTCGGAAAACCTCTTGCACAACAAGGCGTGATTCAGGAATGGATCGCTGATTCTCGTATCGAAATCGAACAAGCGCGATTGCTAACGATGAAAGCGGCGTGGCTCATGGACACCGTTGGCAACAAGGGCGCGCGCACAGAAATCTCTGCCATCAAGGTTGTCGCACCAAACGTTGCTCTCGCTGTTGTGGATCGCGCCATACAGGCGCATGGTGGTGGCGGTGTGTCGCAGGATTTCCCGTTGGCAGGAATGTGGGCCGGTCTCCGCACACTCCGATTCGCCGATGGTCCCGACGAAGTGCATCGCATGCAGCTCGCTCGCAGAGAACTCGGTCGCTACATCGAAACTGGCGATTCCACGACCACCTCAGCCGATATCGGTGTTGCTCGTTAATCGATTCCATCCTGAGATGAGTCCGGAATCGGCTTGTTTCCTTCATCAAGAACAGTTCGTGATCCAAGAAGTCCGCTGTAATAGGCGGCACGGCCAACAAGGTGTGCTCCTACCGGCGCAGTGAAGAACTGCAGAATCACAACGGCAACAAGTTGCGTGATCGCAGTAACTCCTTGGACAAGGAAACCTGCGCCAAGGCACACAAGCAAGAGGCCCAGAGAACTTGGCTTGGTT
>SYBH01000023.1 GCA_005787345.1 Actinomycetota bacterium | reverse complement strand
GCCAACCTCGAAGACGGCGAAGCCGAAGGAAGCCGGCTCGATCGTGTCATGAAGTTGGCTGCCGAATATGGCGCCGCAATCGTCTGTCTCCTCATTGACGAAGAAGGCCAAGCTCGAGACATCGAATGGAAGTTGCGCATCGCGCATCGCATTCACGATCTTGCGGTGAACCGTTACGGACTCGAACCCAGCGATCTGATTTTCGATGCGCTGACGTTCCCGCTGTCAACTGGAGATGACGACTTGCGCGGCGACGCGATCGCCACGATTGAGGCGATCAAGCGAATCAAGACCGAACTCCCCGGCGTATTCACAACACTGGGCGTTTCGAATGTTTCCTTCGGTCTCAAGCCAGCCGCTCGCCATGTACTCAATTCGGTGTTTCTCGCCGAATGCGTCAAAGCCGGACTCGATTCAGCAATCGTGCATGCAGCGCGAATCATGCCGCTCAACAAAATCCCAGAAGAGCAGCGTGCAGTCAGCCTTGATCTCATCTACGACCGCCGGAGCGAGGGCTACGACCCGCTCACGAAGCTTCTTGACATCTTTGCTGATGTCCAGGCAACAGAGGTTGTCCGAGAAGACCGAACTGACTGGACCATCGAAAAGATTCTGAGTCAACGAATCATCGATGGTGAGCGCGAAGGCCTTGAAGATGATCTTGATCGTGCCCGGGCGCAGGGGCTAGAGCCCCTCTTCATCATTAACGACGTTCTCCTTGCTGGCATGAAAGTCGTCGGGGAACTCTTCGCCACCGGCGAAATGCAGCTTCCCTTTGTTCTGCAATCGGCAGAAACAATGAAGACAGCTGTCGCCCATCTCGAACAATTTATGGAGAAGGCCGACGACGGCGGGAAAGGCCGAATCGTCCTCGCCACCGTAAAGGGCGATGTTCACGACATCGGAAAGAACCTTGTCGACATCATCCTCACCAACAACGGCTACGAAGTCATCAACCTCGGTATCAAGATTTCGATTGCCGAAATGATCGAGAAGGCTGTTGAAGTGAATGCCGACGCAATCGGAATGAGCGGACTTCTTGTGAAGTCCACTCTCATCATGCGCGAGAACCTCGAAGAACTGAATACTCGCAACCTCTCCAACATCCCCGTGATGCTTGGCGGCGCTGCACTCACTCGCAGTTACGTAGAACGTGACCTCCGCGAGGTTTACGAAGGTCGCTTGTTCTACGGTAAGGACGCCTTTGAGGGCCTACGTGTCATGGATCGTCTTGGCGACATCAAACGCGGCACCGAACCCGATGATGCTGACTGGGGTCGAGTTCCCAGCGAAAGCACCGTGCCGGCTCGTTCGGGAACCAAGACCGTTACCCCAGCCGAGGACCTTCCGCCACGCTCGCCTGATGTCGCTGCCGACAACGAGGTCTTCACTCCCCCGTTCCTCGGCACGAAAGTCGTCAAAGGAATCCCCATCGACGACATCGCTGCCTATATCAATGAAACCGCGTTGTTCCGTAACCAGTGGCAGTTCCGTCCCGAAACAACCGACGGGCTTACCGAGACCGACGGAGAGTTCAAAGACCGCATTCGTTCGATGCTTCGATCGCAGCTTGCCGAGGCGAAGGCTGCCGACATGCTGATTCCCCAGGTGGTCTACGGCTACTTCGCAGTTAACAGCGATGGCGACGACCTCGTGGTCTGGACCGACGCGACTCGGTCAGAAGAACTCACCCGTTTCCATTATCCGCGCCAGCAGGCCGCGCCGTTCATGTGTATTGCCGATTTCTTTCGCCCAATTGATTCGGGCGAGATCGACTACGCGGCGTTCCACATCGTCACGATGGGTCAGCGCGTGAGCGATGTTGCGGCCAAGTTGTTTGAGGAGAACCGATACCAGGAGTACCTCATGGTGCATGGTCTCGGAGTCGAAATGGCCGAAGCTCTTGCTGAGTATTGGCATCGCCGCATGCGCGAGGACTGGGGCTTCGCCCAAGACGATGGCCCGTCGCTCGCTGGACTCTTCCGTCAGCAATACCGCGGCGGTCGTTACTCGTGGGGCTACCCCGCATGTCCTGACCTCGAAGACAATGAGCGAGTTGCTCAGATTCTCGATGCTGGCCGTATCGGCATCGAGGTCAACGAGGAGACCGGCTTCCAGTACCAGCCTGAACAAACAACCTCAGCGCTGATCTGCCATCACCCTCAGGCCAAGTATTTCGTCGCTCGTTGAGCGTTAGTTGGCTGAAGAGAGCAGCGCCCGAGCCACCAAGTCAATACCAAACGCCGTGAGGATTGCGAGATACAGCAATCCCGTTGCCGCCATCACGGCTGAATACGAGCGCTCTTTCAAGGCGAGTCGTGTCGTGATGATCAAGCCGATCGTCGTGACCGTGCACATCACCCAGAACCAGGTGAGCAAGCCGTTGTAGCCGTCGTCAATGGTGCCGTTGATGGCCGAGATCATTCCGGTTGGGACAAGCAGCAGGATCACTTCGGGAACCCACAACCAACCCGTCCAGTACACGAGTTCAAGAAGCGCGCCTCGAGCCAGACCCGGCTGCACGAGATACCAATGACCAAGCAACATCGCATCGGTAACTGCACCCAAGAACATTGCTCCGACAACGAACCGAGCAACTGCAAGCCAGGCTGGTCCACCTGCTTCAAGACCAGCAGCAACCACTCCCACGAAACCGATGACCGGAGCGATGAGATCAAGACGAGGATCGAACTCACGAACCTTCGTGTCTTTTTGCGCAGCCTCTCGTTCAATCCCGGTCATTGCAGCAACGCGCTCGGAACGAGACTCTGCCAACGCAACCTGACCGGAAACCCCGGCCTTGCGGCGAACGATTGAGGACGCAAGCGCGTATCCCGCGGCCAAAACCACACCAACCGAAGCAATGTCACGACCCGCCATGGGCTCAATGACAAAGATGCCGATATAGGCGGCCCCGCCTGCCATCAGCAGGTACGTGCCACGCATAAGCCAGCCATAGCCAAGTGAAACTTCACGACGCCGCGTCGTCACCCACAAGAAAAGCAGACCGCCAGCAGCCCACTGCAATAAGAGCGAGGCGGCATCGAAATCAATCATCGGACTGCCACTTTGTCATGCTTCAACAGACACCAATGACCGTTCGGCGTTCGTAATCGACTCGGCCCCAAATTCAGTTACCACCACAATGTCTTCGAGCCGGAAACCAAACTCGCCGGGAAGGTAAATGCCGGGCTCGACCGAGTAGGCATTCCCCACTTCGAGTGGCTTCAGATTCCCAAGAACAATGTAGGGGTCCTCATGTTCTTCCACCCCGATGCCATGTCCGGTTCGGTGCATGAACCATTGGCCAAAACCGGCAGCGTCGATGATCGACCGCGTTGCCGTATCAACATCTTCAGCAGGAATGCCCGGACCACCAGCGGCAAGTCCGACAGCTTCAGCCTTACGCAAATGGCCGTAGACCTCGGTCATTCGAGAAGTTGGAGTTCCCGTGACAACGCATCGAGTGATATCGGAGCAATACCCAACACCATCTGCGTCGGCCATGGTTCCGCCGAAGTCACAAAGAACGACTTCGTTAGGACCAATCACTCGGGAACCTGGCTCGTGATGAGGGCTTGCGGCGTTCTCTCCCGCCGCAACAATCGCGAAGTTCACACGGTGATGGCCTTCAGAAAGAATTCGTCGACCGAGATCGGCAGAGACCTCTGCCTCGGTGCGGCCGATAAGTGGAATTTCGCCGGCTTGGAGTTGTGCAGCGATGCGATCGACTGCTGCGGCAGCAGTACGCAATGCAACCACCTCTGCGGCATCTTTCACTGCACGGAGCGGACCAATGACCGGTGCTGTCGTCGTAAAGGTCAGATCGGGACGTGCATACTGAAGCTCAACAAGGAATCGAGCCCATGTGCGTTCGCCAATCGCGGCGTTTGCCGAGGAGCCAATGAGGTCAGAAACGATCGTGATCGGGTTGTCGGTTTCGCCCCATGGGTGGATCGAAAAGAGTTCGTCTCGGGGAACGACACGGGCAACTTCGAGAGCCGGTACCACCAGAGTTGCGTCTGCCTCAGCTGGAACGACAAGCATTGTGAGCCGTTCGAGCGGCATTGCTTCGTAGCCCGTAAGCCACGGCAAGTCGGGACCGACAGAAAGCAAGCAGACGTCAATTCCCTGATCAGCCATCGCTGATCGGACTCTGTCGATGCGTTCGCTGAGCATTGTGTGAGGTTACCGGTCAGTCGATTGTGACTGGCACGGAAGAGCCAGCTGCTGCTTGTTTTGCATGGAAGCTTGAACGAGTGAGCGGGCTCGACTCGACATGATCGATACCAAGTGCCTCACCCAACACGGCATAGGACGCGAACTGCTCCGGAGTCACCCAACGATCGACGGGCAAGTGCGTTGATGTGGGGCGCAAGTATTGACCAATGGTGACGATGGAAACGCCGATGCCCGCAAGATCAGCAAGCACCGAAGCAATTTCCTCATCGGTCTCGCCCATTCCTACAACGAGCCCCGACTTCGTAAGGAGACCTGCTCGCTTTGCTCGAGACAACACCGCAAGTGATCGCGCATAACCGGCAGAAGGCCGAACCGCCCGTTGAAGGCGCGGCACCGTTTCAACATTGTGATTGAGCACATCGGGCCGACTCTCGAAAATGAGATCAAGCGCCGCAGCCTGACCACGACAATCAGAAATCAGAACTTCAACCTGCACACCCGGCACTCGCTCGCGAATCGCTCTGACCGTATCGGCCATTGCTCCGGCGCCTTCGTCGGGAAGATCGTCACGAGCAACAGTCGTTACGACGGCGAAGTCGAGTTCCATTCGCGCCACTGCTTCTGCAACCCGCGCTGGTTCCTGAGGATCAAGTGCTTCTGGAAGACGCGTATCGATGAGGCAGAACCCGCACTTTCGGGTGCAGCGTTCGCCGTTAATCATGAAGGTCGCGGTGCCATCGGACCAGCATTCAGAAAGGTTCGGACATCCGGCTTCCTCGCACACCGTGACCAGTTGAAGATCTCGCAGTGTCTTCTTCAACTCAAGCGGTTTCCCGCCAATGTTTACTTTGGCGCGCATCCAATCGGGTTTGCGTTCCATGACATCAATACCGTCAGCGACTCCGGCTTCGGCCAGTCGACCCTTGAGACGCAACGACGGACAAGCACGATGATCAGCACCTGTCTTTACCGGCTCACCAGCTCCGGCGCCTCGACTAAATGGGGAAAGATCGTCATCGCCTTCAGTCGAACGACGAATGATGTCGGCCCGATCAACAACTCGGTTGGCGGCCCACAACGCAGTTGCACGAGCTATAACTGCATCGGCAACCTCGGCCATCGACGCGTCGATGCCTTCCTGAGCGAGTGAGGTCACAGATTTATCGGCGATTCCGCACGGGACAATGTGCGTGAACATCGACATGTCGGGGTCGACATTGATAGCGAAGCCATGCATCGAGCGGCCCCGAGTCAGGCGAACGCCGATAGCTGCGATCTTGCGAGGGTTCGCAGATTCAGGAGCAACCCAAACACCCGGGTACTGCTCAAGGCGACCGACGTCGTTGAGTCCAAGATCGTTCAGTGCGCCGATTACGAGTTCCTCAACCGACCGCACGTAGGCAACCGTGTCGGCCATTCCCCCGCCACGCTTCCCGGGAACCGATAACACGGGATAGCCAACGAGTTGACCAGGACCGTGATAGGTGACGTCTCCGCCCCGGTCGGTGCGCACACATTCCGCCCCTACAGAGGCTGGGTCAATAAGAACATTCGACGGATCGGCGTTCGAACCGAGCGTATAGACGTGGGGATGTCCAAGTAGTAGCAACCAGTCATCGGTGCCGTGCTCAAACAACGAATGCTGCAGATCAGAGGCTTCGCCGTAGGGAACGGTCCCCAGCCAGCGGACGCGCAACGGTGAAGCACCGACGGTGGGGGCGTCCCCGGCCGTCGTCATGATTAGAGCTCCGCTTCCCAATCGCGGGTCTCAATGATTTCCTTAACGTCACGCAAGAACGCTGCGGCGTAGGCGCCGTCGAAGGCACGATGGTCCCAACTCATTGCAAGCATGCCCACCGAGTGGATAGCAATTGATTCGCTACCGTCGGTTCCGTTGACCACAACCGGCTTGCGATGCACGCCATCGGTCGAGATGATCGCGACCTGAGGCTGGTTGATGATCGGAAGTACGAGATGGCTTCCGAATGAACCGGAGTTGGAAAGCGTGAATGTTCCACCCGTGATGTCGTCGGCCGACAACTGCTTTGAACGAGCGCGTGCCGCGAGATCGTTGATGTCGCGGGCGATTGCACGAAGACGCTTGTCGTCAGCCTCATGAATAACTGGGGCGAGCAGACCCGTGAAATCGATATCGACCGCAATAGCGAGGTTCACATAGTTGTGAACAATGAGTTCACCATCGCCAACCGATGCGTTCATGTGCGGGTAGTTGCGCAACGCGTCGATGACTGCACGAGAGACGAATGGCAAATAGTTAAGGCCGAAACCTTCCGAAGCACGGAACTCGTCGCGATGTGAACGACGAACACGTTCGACATTTTCGTAATCGACTTCGACGATCGTGTACGCGTGCGGCGAAACCTGCTTTGACATCACCATGTGTTCGCCCGTACGACGGCGGATGTTGTTCAGCGGCTCGACGGTGTCGCCGGTACCTGAACGCGGGGCAGGCGTTCCACGACGCTGACCACCTGTGGTAGTGGCTGCGGGTGCAGAAACTGCTGCCGGAGCGCTACGGGTCGACGAGGACGCAACACCTGAGCGGATTGCGGCTTCGACATCAGAGCGAGTGATGCGACCATCGGGGCCGGTGCCGGTAATACGAGAGGCATCGAGGCCGTAATCGGCGATGAGGCGACGGACAATCGGCGACAGCACCTGGCCGGCGGTGGCCGCAGCAGGTGCAGCAACTGGGGCAGGCGCAGGAGCTGGCGCAGGAGCGGGAACAGGTGCTGGAGCCGGAGCAGCCGCAACGGGTGCAGGTGCTGGCATTGCTTCGACAACCGGCGCCGGTGCGGGA
Source organism: Actinomycetota bacterium (assembly GCA_005787345.1). Classification (GTDB taxonomy): domain Bacteria; phylum Actinomycetota; class Acidimicrobiia; order Acidimicrobiales; family Acidimicrobilacustridaceae; genus Acidimicrobilacustris. The sequence continues at coordinate 29,251 of SYBH01000023.1, read as the reverse complement.
GCGGGCTCGGGTTCGGGTTCGGGTTCGGGGGCAGGAGCCGTCGCGGCGGGAGCGGGTGCGGGCGCAGCAGCGCCATCGCCGACAACAGCGATAACTGTTCCGACATCAACAGTGTCGCCCTCGGCAACACGAATTTCAGTCAGCACGCCGCCGACCGGCGAGGGAACTTCAGAGTCAACCTTGTCGGTGGACACCTCAAACAAGACCTCGTCTTCAGCAACGGAGTCGCCGACTGCCTTGAACCATTTTGTGATGGTTCCTTCAGTGACGGACTCACCAAGTTGCGGAAGTTGAATCTCTGCCATGGAATCCTCCGGGATTCAGCCGTGAAGTGAGCGACCGGTGAGAGCAAGAACGCTTTCACCGAACAATTCGCTCAGCGTGGGGTGCGGTTGGATGAAAGCGGCAACGTCGTCGACATCCGCTTCCCAGTTGACTGCGAGATAAGCCTGACCAAGCTGTTCGGTCACCCAAGGGCCAACCATGTGAACACCAAGCAAGCGACCGCCGGTTCCGTCAGAACGCTTTTCGGCGATGACCTTCACCATGCCCTCGGGCTCGCCGAGGATAAGTGCACGTCCGTTACCTGTGTAGCGGTGCTTGCTCACGATCACATCGAAACCAGCCTCTTTGGCTGACTTCTCGGTGTGACCAACGAAACTGACCTCGGGGTGGCAATAGATGCACCACGGCACCTTGGAATAATCGATCGACATTGGATCTTCACCGAGCATGTCGCGAATGGCGAGCATTCCTTCAGCGAAACCAATGTGAGCAAGCGCTGGCGTTGCGATGAGGTCGCCGACAGCCCACACGCCGGGCTCGCCGGTGCGGCAATGAGCATCGACAACGACATGGCCACGATCGCTCACTGCAACTGCGGTGCCGTCGAGACCAAGATTTTCAGAAAGAGGACGACGACCGACCGAAACAACCACCATGTCGACATCGACGGTTTCGCCTTCACCGAACTTCACGGTGGTGCCGCCGCCAAACTTGATGTCGTGTCCATTCACCGAAACTCCGGTCCGAACGGTGATGTTGCGGTCCTTGAAAGACTTGAGAACAACTCGGGTGATGTCATCGTCGCAACCAGGAAGGATCTGCGGAAGGGCTTCAAGAATCGTGACCTCGGTGCCGAGATCGGACATCATCGACGCGAATTCGCATCCGATTGCCCCGCCACCGATGACAACAGCAGTTGCCGGCAACTTCTGAAGCGAAAGCAGTTCGTCCGACGTAAGGACAGTGACGCCATCGACATCGAAACCTGGGATCGTGCGAGGCACCGAGCCTGAGGCAAGGATCACATTGGTGCCGTGAAGTTCAACATCGCCCGATGATCCGCCAGAGACTTTGACGACATGACCGGCATGCAATGTGCCGATGCCGTCATAGACCGTTACTTTGCGCTTCTTGAGGAGCCCAGTGAGACCGCCAACAAGGCCGTCGATCACACTCTGCTTGCGGGTCTGTGTCACCGAGAAGTCAAGCACGGGTTCAGAAGTCGTGAGACCGAAGGCCGCAGCACTTTCGATCGCACGGCGGATCGATGCAGTCTCGAGAAGTTCCTTGGCGGGGATACAGCCAACATTGAGGCAGGTGCCACCGATGCGGTTCTTCTCGATTAACGCGATGTTGAGTCCTGCCGATGCTCCATACAGGGCGGCGGCATAACCACCGGGGCCGCCACCAATGATGACGACGTCGAAGTTCTCGGCCATTCGGACCACCTCTATCGCGACTACGGGGAACCCGATCCTACCGGTGCCGAGGCCGGGGCCTGACCGATACTTTCCGCTCCACTGGCTCGGACCAAACTTCGCCGATCAGCGAGCCGCGAGGAGCAATTGAGCTGCGGCAGCAGCCAAGATCGCTAGACCGCAGGCCAGCGAAAGAAGGATCAGTCTCCGGGTACTCATGGACCTCAGATCGTATCGGGACTGAGCATGAACCTCAGATCACGGAATCGGACGCTGAGGGCATAGGAACGCTGTTCTTGGTGTTACACCTGCCTGTCCCCCACTTCCAGGAGTACCCGTGAAGATCGCCATCACCGGAGCATCGGGCCTTATCGGCCGCTCTCTTACGACATCGCTCACCAACGACGGACATCAGGTGGTGCCAGTCGTGCGCCGACCAATGTCGGGCGGAATCGAGACCATCGAGTGGAATCCAGCGGCCGGAACGATTGAGGCTGCGAAGTTCGAAGGAGTCGATGCTGTTGTGCACCTCGCTGGCGCCGGCATTGGCGATAAGCGCTGGTCAGAGTCCTACAAGCGCGAAATCCTTGAGAGCCGTACGAAGGGCACCGCGCTACTTGCCAACACCCTCGCCACGCTCAACACGCCGCCGTCGGTCATGGTCAGCGGATCAGCGATCGGCTTCTACGGCGACACTGGCGACACCGCCGTCGACGAAACCGCGCCTGCCGGCAGCGACTTCCTCGCCGATGTTTGTGTCGAGTGGGAGGCAGCAGCGGCGCCCGCAATTGCCGCCGGAATTCGCGTGCCGTTCCTGCGCACTGGCATCGTCCTCACTGCAGATGGTGGAGCGTTGGCAAAGATGCTTCCCCTTTTCCGCTTCGGGCTCGGAGGCCGCATGGGCTCGGGCAAGCAATGGTGGAGTTGGATTTCGATGGCCGATGAGATCGGAGCAATTCGCTGGCTGATCGACAACGACATCAGCGGACCCGTCAATGCGACTGCGCCGACGCCGGTCACCAACCGAGAGTTCACAAAAGCCCTCGGCGAGGCAATGCACCGCCCCACCCTGGCCCCCGTTCCCTCGTTCGGCCCGAAACTCTTGCTGGGCGCGGAACTCGCCGATGCACTGCTCTTCACCAGCACTCGTGTACTCCCGGGGTCACTCACCGCCAGCGGCTATTCCTTCGCCCACCCCACAATCGACGTTGCCCTTCAAGATGTACTCACATCGAAGGCAGCAGCCTGAGAGACTGACGACATGATCACTCCCAAGGCAGAACGTCATGTTTCCACGAGCCGTGTCATTGCGGCTCCGGCGCAGGAAATCTTCGAGATTCTCGCCGACCCGGCGAAGCACTCCATCATCGATGGTTCTGGCAGCCTCGTCGAAGCGAAGGGCAATCCGCCGCGACTCTTTCTTGGCGCCAAGTTCGGCATGAAGATGAGCTTCCACGCAACGATGCGCAACAAAGTGGTCGAGTTCGAAGACGGCAAACAGATCGGTTGGCGTCATATCGGCCAGCACGTCTGGCGCTACGAGCTCGAACCGGTCGACGGCGGCACGAAAGTGACCGAAACCTTTGATTGGCGACCGAGCCCACTCCCATGGCTTCTTCAGCGACAAGACATCCCCACCAAGAATCTTGCATCGATGGAAAAGACCCTCGAGCGGCTCGACAACTACGTCACAACTGGGAACGTGCCGGAATCTTGAACTCGTGAGCGCATCACTTGAATCGCTGATACCACTCGGTTGGGATCCAGCGTGGGCGAAAACTCTCGCCTCGACTCTCCAAGGCGCTGAACCCGGAAGAGTTCTTCAGCATCACGGCGTTGCGCTTGTACTTGCATTGGCCGACCGAACCGAAACCGTGATGCTCACACTTCGGCTCGAACCACAGCCCACTGTTGGCGATTGGATCGCATTCAAAGATGGTGAAGTCGTTGCCGTCCTCCCTAGGCGATCGCTTTTGCGTCGTCGAAATGCTCACGGAGACGGCGAACAACAACTCGCTGCCAACATCAACAAGGTGCTGCTGGTCTGCGGACTCGATCGACCCGTGAAGGACGGCCGCATTCAACGTGGCACCGCTATCAGTCGCGATGCTGGCGCCGAGCCCGTTGTGGTCCTTACCAAGGCCTCACGCGAAACCGATGTCGAAGTTGATCCTCAGCAAGCCGCCGACGAGGTGCGCGCCGCCCACCCCGGCATTGATGTCATCGTCACATCAGTAAAAGAAGGAATCGGCATCGATGAACTTCGTTCGATCATCGGCAACGACACCGTCACGTTGCTGGGCGAATCGGGTGCGGGAAAGTCGAGCATTGTGAACGCGCTACTCGGCGACGACGTCGTCACGATTGGCGAGGTGCGCGAGAGCGACAGCAAAGGTCGCCACACCACCACGACGAGAGAACTTCACTTACTGCCTGGCGGCGGCGTTCTGATCGATACTCCAGGGATTCGGGCCGTTGGTCTTGTTGCCGACAACGACGGCGTTGCTGAAACGTTCGCCGATGTCGATGACATCGCTTCAACCTGCCGCTTTGCCGATTGCCAACACGAGGGTCAGCCCGGCTGTGCCGTTGCCTCGGCGCTGGCTGACGGGACTCTCAACGCTCAACGAGTTGAGGCCTGGCGCCGACTCGAAGCGGAAACTGATGCAACCGAACCGGTCACTCCCCGATCGAGCGCACCGCCTCGACGATCTCGTCGACCGGACGAAAGGTAAGCCCAGCCGCTGCTCGGCGGGCCCAACGAATGATTCCGTTGGCATCGATCACGAATACTGAGCGGCGATAGAAACCGATCGGACCGAGAATTTCGTAGTCCTTCGCAACCTGTTTGTCCACGTCGGCCAGCAGCGGAAAACCGAAACCGCCGTTTTGTTGTGCGAACTCAACGTGATCTGAAACTGATTGGGGACTCAGAGCCAGTACCTGCGCGCCGACCGAGGCAAACGCAGACATGTCGTCGGTATAGGAGCGGAGTTGCGCGGTGCAGACCGGTGAATTGTCGGCCGGATAAAAGACGAGCACCACGGGAAGACCCCGATACGCATCGAGTGAGAACTGTCGTTGGCCGGTGCCATCGCCATCGACTCCGTCAAGCACGAAGTTGGGTGCGATATCTCCCACTTCGATCATGACAAGGGTTCCCTTCAGGCAACGCAAACCGGACGCCAAACCCTAGGCCAGCATCGATTGTGCATCTATCGGGCAGTCGTTTCACACACTCTCGAAGACGGTAAGCCGCTCCGTGGCCTCAATTACTAGAGATCGATGGAGCCCATGATCGCATCGGGAATGTCAAAGTTGGCGTAGACGTCTTGGACGTCGTCGTCGTCTTCGAGGGCATCGATAACCCGAAGCACAGCCTTGGCTGCATCGGCAGTATCAAGCATCACTGTTGTGGTCGACACCATTGTTGAATCAGCAGACTCAATAGCGATGCCTGCTTCTTCAAGCGCAGCGCGCACCCCAGCAAGATCAGTTGGCGCGCACACCAGCTTCCATGTGTCTCCTTCATCGGCAAGATCTTCGAGACCAGCGTCGAGTGCCGCCATCATGATGTCGTCTTCTTCAGCGCTTCGCGGAAGGATGATGACACCCTTTCGTTCGAACTGCCACGACACGGCACCGGGTTCGGCAAGCGAGCCTCCGGTTTTCTTCAGCGCGGTACGTACCTCGCTACCCGAACGATTGCGATTATCGGTAAGCACGTCGATGAGGATTGCGACACCGTGAGGCGCATAGCCCTCGTAGGTGATCTGCTCATAGGTGACGCCCTCGAGTTCACCAGTGCCGCGCTTGATCGCGCGCTCAATGGTGTCGATCGGGACTGAACTGTCGCGCGCCTTTTGGAACATCGTGCGCAGCGCTGGGTTCATCGCAGGATCGCCGCCACCTTCACGAGCGGCAACCTCGACCTGACGGATCAACTTGGCAAACACCTTGGCGCGCTTTTGGTCAGCAGCGCCCTTCTTGTGCTTGATCGTCGCCCATTTGGAATGTCCGGACATCGGTGCCTCTCTTACTGGTCAGATACTGCGAGGAGCGCACTCATGCTGCCATCCCCTTGATGAATAGTTCATGGAGTCGCAGATCGGGTGACAATTCCGGGTGAAATGAGGTCACGAGCACTGAGCCTTGACGACAGGCCACGGGCCGACCTTCTTCAACCGCGGCGAGAATCTCAACACCCGGACCGACTCGTTCAACAACTGGTGCCCGAATAAACACGGCATGAACCGGAGCTTCGGCCAAGCCGATCACGTTCAGATCGGTTTCGAACGAATCGATCTGACGACCAAACGCGTTGCGTCGAACAGAAATGTCGATAGCGCTGAACGACAACTGATCGTCGCGACCGTCGAGAATCTCCGAAGCCAACATGATCATCCCTGCACAAGTTCCGAACGCAGGCATTCCCGCATCGAGTCGTTCTGCCAACGGTTCGAACAATTCGTTGATGACGAGCAGTTTCGAGATCGTGCTGGATTCGCCGCCGGGCAGAACCAATCCGTCAACACGAGCTAAATGCTCGGCCCGACGCACCTCAACAGTTTTGACACCCAGGCGTTCAAATACATGAACGTGCAGATCAACTGCCCCTTGGAGCGCGAGTATTCCGATACGGGGAAGAGCCACCTGGGGGCTCCGATCCACGAGCAGTCATTTGAAACGGTTCACCGCGTTGCGGTTCACCAACCCCGCTCAGAGAGTCTTGTTTCAAGCGAACCGATTTCGAGACCGGGCATTGCGTCGCCGAGACCACGACTGACCTTCGCAAGAATGTCGGGATCAAGATAGTTGGCGGTGGCCTCAACGATGGCCTTGGCCATGTGCGAGGGATCGGAACTCTTGAAGATTCCCGATCCGACGAATACGGCCTGAGCACCGAGTTGCATCACGAGTGACGCGTCGGCGGGCGTGGCAATGCCACCAGCACAGAACATCGGCACGGGAAGCGTTCCGGTTTCGGCGATTTCCTGCACGAGCGGAAGTGGCGCTTGCAGACGCTTGGCCCAATCGAACAGTTCGGCTTGATCAGCGGTGGTGATCTTACGAATGTCGCCAAGGATCGAACGAAGGTGACGGACCGCTTCGACAACGTTGCCCGTGCCGGCCTCGCCCTTTGAGCGAATCATGCACGCGCCTTCGGAAATGCGGCGGAGTGCTTCGCCAAGATTGGTTGCACCACAAACGAACGGAACTTCAAAAGCCCACTTGTCGATGTGATGGGCTTCGTCAGCCGGCGTGAGAACTTCGGACTCGTCGATGTAGTCGACCCGCAGGGCCTGAAGGATCTGAGCCTCGGCGATGTGACCAATACGAGCTTTGGCCATCACTGGAATGCTGACGACTTCCTGAATGCCCTGAATCATCTCCGGGTCGCTCATACGAGCCACACCACCGTCGCGACGAATGTCGGAAGGCACCCGCTCGAGCGCCATGACCGCAACCGCACCGGCGTCTTCAGCGATCTTGGCCTGCGCCGGATCGACAACGTCCATGATGACGCCGCCCTTGAGCATGTCAGCGAGTCCACGCTGGACGAGGTCGGTACCGGTTGCTCGGGAGACAATCCCGTTGGTCAGATCAGCCATGGGAGCAGTCTACGGGCGAGGACCCCACCCGAACGAAGTCGGAGGGGTTCAACCCTTGATGGCAAGAAACGCGTCGGCAGTGGGCTGGTCGAGTGTTGCAACCGCCGAGCCCGCCCTAGGCAAGGCCACCCATGTCCGACCGGGCGTCAGGAGAATCGGTGTTCCGTCGGTGGCGGTGTAGGTCGTGGGTTTGTCGGCCGAGGGACGAGACCATGTTCCGGCCACTACCCGACCGTCGGTGAAGACGAGCACCTTGCCCGACCCAACCGTAAGTGCCATCGGAGAACGGCTGTCGGACGGACTTTGGCCGTAGTCGATGAACTGCACGATCACATTTTCAGGAGAGACCTGAACACCTGCGGCATCGAGTGTCGAACTCTTTGGTCGGGGATGGGTCTGGTCGACCTGCAGACGCGACCAACCCTTGGTGGCAGGGTTCCACACATAGTCGACATTGACCCCACCGAAATCGAGACTGAAACCCGGTGTCGGTGAACCTGGAAGTGTTGTCGTCGTGGTCGGGATCGCAATCGTTGTCGTTGTCGTTTCTGACGATGCCTTTTTTGAGGTTGTCGTTGACGAAGAGGACGTCGTTGTGCTGGATGGCGAAGTGACGACCTTGCGGAAGTTGAAGATCGGTGCAGGGTTACCTTGATTCGCAGGAGCCTTCAGCTCAAGAAGTTGCGGAAGATGCACATACAAATTGTGTGGTGCCTGACGATCGTTCGCTCGGTAATACGCCGGAGACGCTGCATCATGCGAAGCATCAATCAGAATCCCGTTGCGCTCCGCATTCCGGACTTCACCAACAACTCCTGCGTTGCCTCCCGACCAAGAAAACAATGGCGTTGAGAGATTGGCAACAAGGTTGATGTCACTCGATCGAGCTGAGCGGACTGGACCGACAGGATCGACGATGTTCGAGTGGAAGACCAATGCGTATCGAGTAATGCCTTCGACAAGCACTTCGTAGACAATGTCGGCTTCGTTGATGCCAGTTTGCGGGCGAGAAGCAGGACTGTTGTCGATTTTCACCACAATGGCAGGGTGAGCAGGTCCACTGGCTTTCGCGTCGGGCACACCCGTAAGCGGCCATACCGGAAGGGTGGTTGTTGTCGTGGTGGTTGTTGTCTCGGGGATTGCCGACTCAGTGGAATCGGACCGGGTGAGAGCGAACACGACCCCGCCCACAATGACAAGGGCTCCGACCGATCCACCAATGATCATCCACAGCTTTTTGCGAGTCATAGCAATCGAAGCGCTTCCATCCGATGGGTAAGGGCATCTGCATCAACAGAAATTGGATCGACAAGCCAAAGTCGGCGCAATGAAGGCGACCCCGCCGACACCATGGATCCCACTCGAAGACACACTCCAAGTGCACCAATCAGTCCGGGTGGATAGCGAGTAAGCACCACCGCCGAACGATCGAGGAGTAGGTCGCGATCGGGATCGCCAAGACTTGAACTGTGACCCAGCATCGAGGCGAAGACTCGCGTCGCAGGGGCGGCTTCGAGTCGGACACCCATCGTGGCGGAGAAAACGTCTCCCTGACGAAGTTGTACAAATGCTCGCGCAACAACGCCCTCAAGTTCGACACGGCTCAACTGGGAAAGCAGCCCAGAAGTGGCGATCATGGCTGCGTGTTCGGCATCGGTTCCGACAACGAGAAGATTCACAGAGGGAGTGTCGAGGATCAGCAGTTCTGGAAGAGGGACTCCGGCTGTGGCAGAAAGCCCCTCAGCGAGATTGCGGAACCCGGCTGCTTCGGGACCATCGGCAGGCTTGGCTCCAAGCTGATGAATAATCGCATCGTCGATTCCGGCAGCAAAGGTGCGCATCCGGACAACCACGGCTACCGCAGTGATCAAAAGACCGATGATCAAACCAACGATGCCTGCAACTCCCGCAAGAACTGCGGCGACGATCAGGCCCAATAAAGCGAGTGGCAGTGCAGCGGCGAGTCCATATCTGGCGGAACGAGGCGACGCTTGCTCAAGAGTGGAAGTCACACAAAGCCTTCGATCGGGAAAGAGGACATAGCGATACTACCGGCGAAGCGCTACACGCTCGAAGATCTCCTCATAGCGTTCAGCAAGGTGATCCATCGAGAATCCCTCTGCTCGCTCTGAGCCCGAGGCCACAAGCGATTCACGCAGAGGCGCTTCGTCGAGAACTCTTCGCAATGCCCCTGCGAGAACCGCTGGATCTCCTGGTGGGACGAGAAGTGCGTCTTTATTGGATCTCGCCACATTGGCGTAACCGGGGAGATTGCTGGCGACCACCGCTGTCTTCGCAGCCATAGCTTCGAGTAGCACGACACCGAATGATTCGCCGCCAAGCGAGGGCGCACAGAAAACCTCTGCAGAGTGAAGCCGTTGAATTTTTTCCGCTTCCGAAATTCGACCCAGCCATTCAATCCGCGTATCACCGGCAACACGTCGACGAAGTTCCTCCGTCTCAGGTCCGTCACTGGCCACGACAAGACGAACACCCGCCGGAAGGTCCCCCATTGCTTCGAGCAGCACAGCGAGACCTTTGCGCGGTTCATGACGACCGAGAAAAAAGATCGTGCGCGGTTCCGCTTTCGGAATCGCCGGGCCGGCGTAGTGAGAAAGATCAACACCGTTGAAGAGCAGTTCATAGGAACCGCCAACCGCTTCGATTGCCATGTCGCGAGCGTCGGCGGACACTGCACAACGAACATCGATCTTGCGTGCCAACCACCGAACGACAGGCTGAAGCCATCGGTAGGCAGCGCTCTCCCCCGCCGCATGAAAAGTGCCAACGATCGGTTGCGACTTAAACAGCAGTGCCGTATTGGTGACTCCCGGCGCAAGAGGTTCGTGGACATTCACGACATCAAAGCGTTCGTCGCGAAGTGCTCGAATCGTGCGCAATTGCGCCGAGGGGTCGGGGGCAATTGGAGCGACGGATCCGTTAGCAGCAGTCGGAAGGCTGTCACCCAGAGGCGTCACCCCGGAATCAGGTGGTGGCCCATCGCAGGGACCAAGGACTCGGACGTCGTGCCCGCGAGCCCGAAGAGCACGGGCGAGCGACAACACCTGACCTTGCACACCACCTGGAAGGGTAAGGCTGTAAGGGCAAACAATCCCGATACGCATGTCAGTAGTCACCACGAGCAGCAAGAGAAGACGGACCACGCTTGGGTCGTGGATGTGGTTTGCCGATTCGTTCAAGTTCGACGTAATCACTTGGCCAGTTCGGCTGCTGCAGATGCCACTGCTCCGGCGCTTGGCGAATGAGCCCTTCGAGCCGACCCGCCAAATCAATGGTGACTCGACGCACGTCGTCACGAAGTCTTCCTTCACGAATGACTTTCAAAGGCGGTTCAACTACAGCGTGATGACCAGTTCTGCCTTCGAAATAGACGGCACACGGGATGAGTGCGGCACCAGTACGCAATGCCAGCGTTGCTGGGCCTGCCGGGATCGTGGTGATTTCGCCAAAGAACTCAAGCTCAACGCCGTCGCCGATGATGTCGCGGTCGGCAAGCAAGCACACGACATGATTGGAATTCAATGCCTTCAGAATCTCGTTACCTGCATCAGGCCCCAACGGAACGATGTTCATCCCGAGTTCTCGGCGGAACTCCACAAAAAACTCAAACAAGCCAGGAGGCTCGAGCGATTCGACAACCGCAGTGACCGGAATCTTCATCACTTGCGTCATCCAAAATGCGGCCCATTCCCAACCGCCCAAGTGCGGCATAACTGCCACTACTCCCTTGCCCACTTTCAGTGCATCAGCGATATGGGCGAAGTTTTCAAAAGCAAAACTGAAGTCAACTTCTTCTGGAGATAACTGCGGAAGACGAAAAGAGTCGACCCAGTAGCGCGCGTAACTGTCGAAGGTTGCATCGACGGCGCGGTCGAGTGCCTTACCTTCAAGAGTGGGATCCGCACGATGAAGATGCCTCGCAACAAGCATGCGTCGCTCTTTCGACATCGAAGCAGCAATACGACTTAAACCTTTTGCAGTGACCTCAGCGACCGGACGCGGCACAGACCGCGAGAAGGCTGCACCCGCGCGATAGGCCGCGGTGACCGGATCTAGCGCCATGAGCGCCTAACGGCGTCGACGCGCCTGAAGGTTCTGACGCCACTGTGACGACCCGGCGCGCGTTGCGCGGGCGGCACGGCGACGGGACGCTCGGCGTGTTGGTGCAACAACGGGACGTTCCTGCGATGCCTGGTGCCACACCTTCGCAAAGCGCTGCACGGCAGTCACGATTGTCAGAACGAGCATGACCCATAGAACTGGAATCAACAGAACGGGAAAGAGCAGACCAAGACCGAGGAGGATGACGCGTTCAGCGCGCTCCATGACGCCGCCCTTGGCGTTAAAGCCGAGGGCTTCGGCCTTCGCCCGCTCGTAGGAGATGATGAGCGAAGCGCCGAGCACAGCCATCGGCAGAAGGGGCATGAGTCCGCCATAGGTATCGGCGAGATACCAAGCGACACCGCCGAGCAACATCGTGTCGGAAACTCGGTCGGCGACAGAGTCAAAGAAGGCACCCCGAGGACCAGCGGTGCCGGCTGCCTTTGCTACGGCACCATCAAGGGCGTCGGGTAAACCGGTGAGGACAAGGAGGAGAAGTCCTAGGGGCAAAAAGCCGGCCGCGATCGCAACTGCTGCGCAAGCTGACATGACCACGCCAAGGGCGGTCAGGCGATCGGCGGTGAAACCCAGTTTGAGCAAGTTCGCCCCAACCGGCTTTAACCCATTCTCAATATTGGTTCGCCAACGACCGTCAAGCACGGAGAAAGGCTAGCAGTGGGCCATTGACCGACCCCGGCACGCCCCTAATCTGCTGCCATGACTGACTACTCGACCCTGATGCCCGGCGATGCCATCGTCGCTCTGCGCACTCTGCCACGACGGGTTGCCGCCGCCCTTGGCGTGGTCGACGAGGTCACCGAGGGACGATCGCATCAATTGGGCGCTGACGGAGTTTCTGCCATCGAGGCGATTCTCGGAGCAACCGCCACTCTCGCAGTGCTCGAAAAGGGTCTGAGCGATGTCTCAATTCTCGACGACGCCCCCCTTCACCCAGCAGTGACCAATCGGCGGCTTCGTTCCATCGAACTTTCAACGAACGAACCCGCCGAAGCGGTGCTGGAACAGTTCACTGAACGCGTGACGGCTATTGCCGAGTTAGCCGATTCCATCAAAGGCAACGATTGGTCGCGTACTGGCGTCATCGCCGAAGCCCGGGTCAGCGCGCTGGATCTTTTGCGCGACGCCGTCGGGGTTGGTGTCGATGCACTCACTCAGGTCGAGCGCATCGTCGCGTCGCTTCGCTGAACAAGAACTTCCCAGAAGTTTTATTCGGCCCAGTCCTCGGGGTTGTCTTCAACAAACCATTCGACGATGGAACCGTCGACGCCATCGACGAGCACGAGCCCGCGCTTTTCCGGTGGATCTTCCGCGCTATAGAGCAAGATGCGCCATGTCGGTCGGCTGAGGAGTCCGCGCCAGCCCATCTGCGCTGAAGCATGCCCAACCGGGAATCCAACCTGCTTGGTGGCAGCAACGAGAGCATCGCTTTCGTCAACCTTCAGGTTCCAACCCGCAACAAAGCTGTAAAGGCCGAACAAAGCAAGCACGATCGCAGCGATGAGAACGCCCTGATTGATCAGAACGGGATCGCTGCCGCTGCGAAACACCCAGATGAAGATGCAGATCGCAGAGATCGCCCAATAGAGATAGGCGGGAATCCGACGGCGATTGTTATTCGGGAAGAGATAAGGGCCGACATAGCCCGCCGCATTTAGATCTTCGGGAAGTTCGTCACGAATATCAGCGTCGTTCAACGGAGCTGTCGAGGCGGAATCGTTGGCGTCGTTCATGTCAGACATCGGATGGGACCGTAGCCGCCTACGGGCCACGGTCGCACACCCGCGGCCAGGATGCCTTCACGGTGGCAGTCGCTATGGATCAGGTGGGCCAGGCTGCTCGAACCTTCTGCAGCGTTGCGTCAAGCGGTTCTGGCAGAACACGAGCAAGAGCAATTGAGGTCATGAAATTGCTGTCGGCATCCCACCGAGGAAGTACGTGGGTGTGCAGATGATCAGGAACGCCGGCGCCCGCAGCACGACCAAGATTCAGTCCAACGTTTACTCCGTCGCAGCGATAGGCACCCTTGAGCGCAATCACTGCATCTCTTGAAAGATGCGCCATCTCTTCAAGTTCTTCATCGGTCAGGCCCTCGAGTTCGGCCACAGCGCGATTCGGTACCACGAGCAGATGCCCACTTGTATACGGGTACGCGTTGAGAAGCACTGAGCATGTCGTTCCGCGATGAACAACCATGCCCTCGTCATCGGGAAGTGAGAGGACGCGTTCGAAGAGCGAACCGTTCTCGTCCGGATCGAGCGAGGTGTCACCGGGCTGCGTCACCGCGGTGATGTACGACGATCGCCATCCCGCCCAAAGTTGATCAAGGTGCGGTACGTCGGACATGGATTACGAGTGACCAACGACGTCCGCGGCGAGACGCTCAACGAACGATTCAAAGGCCACATTGCGCTCGACCTCTCCCCCACGTGGATTCACGCCAACGGTTGCGTGAGCGACATCGTCGTCACCGATCACAAGCACATATGGAAGTTTTTCGAGTTTTGCCTTACGGATCCGACCACCAAGCGGTTCGTCCGCTTCGACCATGTCTGCTCGGTAACCACGGGCTCGGAGGCTGGCGACCAGCAAACGACCGTGCGCATCGTGATCGTCGCGCACGGGAAGGATGCGCACCTGCACCGGTGCGAGCCACGCCGGGAACGCTCCTGCGTAATGCTCGAGGAGCACGCCGAAAAATCGTTCAATTGATCCGAACAACGCACGGTGCAACATGATGGGTCGCTTACGCGAACCATCATCGGACACGTATTCGAGTTCGAAGCGCTCGGGAAGGTTGAAATCGCACTGGATCGTGCTGAGCTGCCACGTCCGTCCGATTGCATCTTTGATATCGATGTCGATCTTGGGACCGTAGAACGCGGCGTCTCCCTCTTTGACCGAATACTCCAAGCCGTACTGCTCGAGTGCGTTCTTCAACGCCCCAGTCGCTTTCTCCCAGATTTCGTCGCTCCCAACATGCTTGTCGGGATCCTTCGTACTGAGGTTGGCGGTGAATTCGGTGAAGCCGAAGGCACGAAGAACACTCATTACGAAATCGAGAAGTGAAGCGATTTCGTCTTGCAGTTGTTCTTCAGTGCAGTAGATGTGACTGTCGTCTTGCGTGAACCCACGAATTCGCATGAGGCCATGGAGGGTTCCGGCTCTTTCGTAGCGATACACCGTGCCCAGTTCAAACAGGCGGAGCGGAAGCTCGCGATAGCTGCGCTGACGACTGCGGAAGATTAGGCAGTGCATCGGGCAGTTCATGGGCTTCGGGTAGTAGGACCCGTTGTCCATTTCCATTGGCGGATACATGCCGTCTTTGTAGAAATCCAGATGACCTGAGGTCTCAAACAAATTCGCGTTCGCAAGGTGCGGCGTAACAACGAACTGGTAGTCACCCTTCTCGTGACGATCGCGGCTGTAATCCTCCATCAACTTCCGGACGAGTGCACCCTTCGGATGCCACACCGCAAGACCGCCTCCCAACTCCGACGGGAAACTCAGGAGATCAAGTTCAGTCGCAAGTTTTCGGTGATCGCGTTCGGCGGCTTCTTCGAGACGCTTGAGATAGGCCTCGAGGTCTTTCTTCGATGCCCATGCAGTTCCGTAGATGCGCTGAAGCATCGGGTTGCGTTCGTCACCACGCCAATAGGCCCCGGCAACACGCATGAGTTTGAAATGACCAAGTCGGCCAGTATCAGGAACGTGAGGCCCCCTACAGAGATCAATGAAACGGGGTGGGTTCTCGTAGGTTCGCACGAGACCCGATTCGGTTGCCGAAGTGGGGTCATCGGCGGCGCCACGAATGATTTCGCACTTGTATTTGTGACCACTGAAAAGTTCGAGGGCAGCGTCTTCAGGAATTTCGTCGCGAATGAACGGTTGCTTTTCGGCGATGATCTCGCGCATTCGCTTATCGAGACGCTCAAGATCATCAGGCGTGAACGTTCCGCCGTCAGCAAGTTCGAAGTCGTAATAGAAGCCATTCTCAATGGGCGGACCGATCGCAAACGTGGCCCCCGGGAACAGGTCGAGGACCGCTTGGGCCAGCACGTGGGCAGTCGAGTGGCGAATGGTGAACAGACCACGCTCGTCGGTCTCGGTGATGATCGAAACCTCATCGCCACCCTCGAGCGGCCAAACGAGATCTCGCTCGGTGCCATTCACGGCGCCGATAACGGCCGCCTTCGCGAGGCGCGAACCAATGGACGAGGCAAGCCCAGCGACGGTTGTACCGGCGGGAACAGAGCGCTCGGAACCGTCAGGAAGGGTGATCGTGATCTCGTCAGACATAACGGCGAGCGTACCCGTTGCGCTCTGACGCCCCGGAAGTAGTTACAAGATCAGCGCTGAGGCTCGCCAACGAGGAAGACGCCGAGGAGTTTTGCGGCGGACGCCACACCCTCGCCTCGTTCCACCGCTCGGTCAATTGCTTCAACTGCTCCCGGCGTATCTAGATCGTCATCGAGACGCACCCGGACCGCATCAAGTGCTGTCTGACTATCGACAGCACCCGGAGCAGTTGTGGCAGCCAACCAGAGTTCAAGACGAGCTGCTGAGATCGGCATGATTTCGTCATGCCATTCCCATGAGTCGCGATAATGGTGCGCAACGATCCCCAAACGAATCGCACGAACGTCCCAGGTCTTGCGTAATTCGCTGATGAAAACCAGATTGCCGAGCGACTTCGACATCTTTTCGCCGTCCATGCGAACCATTGCCTGGTGCATCCAGTGGCGCACAAAGGGCTGTCCGGTGGCGGCTTCGCTCTGAGCTGCTTCACATTCGTGATGCGGGAAGATGAGGTCGGAGCCACCGCCATGAAGATCAATGGTGGTGTCGAGCTCGCGAAGAGCAAGTGCTGAGCACTCGATATGCCAGCCCGGACGCCCCGGCCCCCACAACGATTCCCAGCTGGGTTCATCGGGCGCAGATGGCTGCCAAAGAACGAAATCGAGAGGATCGCGTTTGTTGGGATCGTCGGGATTGCCACCATGCTGACGAGCAAGGTCGATCATTTGTTCGCGGCTGTAATGGGAAACCTGGCCGAAGCGGTCGAAGGAACTGACATCGAAATAGACAGAGCCGCCGCTTTCATAGGCATGACCCTGATCAAGCACCATGCCGATGAAACCGCGAATGTCAGCGATTGCTGAAGTGGCACGTGGTTCACTCCAACATTCGACGACATTAAGCGCTTCCATATCCGCATCGAACCGAGCGGTTTCGGCCGCGGCCAGATCGAGATAGTGAACGCCCAGTTCACGGGCTTTGCGGAGAAGATCGTCATCGACGTCAGTGACGTTGCGAACACATCGAGTTTCATGACCTAGATCTCGTAAACGCCGCTGCAACACGTCGTAGGTGACGTAGGTCGCCGCATGACCAAGATGTGTGGCGTCGTACGGCGTGATACCGCAGGTGTACATAAGAACAACGGGATCGGGCTCAAACGGAACAACCTCGCGGCGAGCGGTGTCGTAAAGGCGCATCGGGCCGGCCACAGTTGCCCTAGTCATCGAAGCTTTTCGGGATCGATTCCGGTGAACTTCACCGCAACGCGGGTCTTGTACTTGAGATTCAGTTCGAGCAGCACTGCGGTGAACGCTTCAATCGGCGCGGCCTGGGTGAGGTCACCGGCATCGAGAGCCCTCATGTTTGGCATTTCGTTAATGAGATCCATTGAAACTCGCTTTGCCACCGGGTGATCGGAGCAGACCAGCACGTCGCTCTCGATCGGGTGGTCGAGGTCGGCAAGTTCTTTTGCCGGAACGTGATGCAACGCACCGACAACAAGTGAACGGGGAACTGCAGCCTGGACGCTGGCAGCGACAGATCCGCGCGGAGGTACGAGGGGCTGGAATTCGTGGCCAACGCGGATGAGCGCATTCGCCATACAAATCACGATCTTGCCTTCGAGGAGATCGGAGACCGACTTTGCCGTTGTCCATGCCGCGTCCCATGGAGTCGCGATCACGATCAGTTGTGCCGATGCTGCACCAGCGTTGTCGGCTGCGGTGATTGAGAGGTTGCGATCGGGCCACTTGGTGAGGATTCCATTGACGACCTCGGCCGCTCGTTCCTCGCTTCGTGAGCCAAGGATGACCTGATGGCCTGCCGAAGCGAGTCTGATTCCGAGGGCGCTTCCTGCTGGGCCCGTAGCACCCACGATTCCGATCTGCATGCGGCGAACCGTAGCGGACCATCGCTCCCTCATCGTGCTGTTCCGCCGAATTGCGGGTTCGGCAACGTAACGTCTCTGCTGCAACCGCGATCGGAGGAACTATGGGACTGCTTGAAGGTAAGCGACTGTTGATGACTGGAGTGCTCAATGACTCCTCGCTTGGCTTTGGCGTCGCTCGTCTCGCTCAGCAAGAAGGGGCCGAGATCGTTCTCACTGGCGTGGGCGCTGGCATGAAACACACACTTAAGGCCGCAAAGAAACTTGACGTAGAACCCGAGGTCATCGAACTCGATGTCTCGGTTCCTGAACATCTTGATGCCGCCCGGGAACACCTCGCGAAGAAATGGGGGCGCGTCGATGGTGCGCTTCATTCGATTGGCTTCGCTCCGCCGGTCTGTTTGGGCGGCACCTTCATGGATGCCACATGGGAAGACGTCTCGGTAGCCATGAACATTTCGGCGTACTCGCTCAAAGCCCTCGCCGACGTTGTCGCTCCCCTTATGACAGAGGGTGGCTCCATCGTCGGTCTCGATTTCGACAACACCGTTTCTTGGCCTTCCTACGACTGGATGGGAGTTGCCAAGTCAGCGCTTGAATCCACATCTCGCTATCTCGCCCGCTATCTGGGCCCTCAGCAAATTCGTGTCAATCTCGTTGCGGCGGGTCCAATCAAGACCATCGCAGCGCGTTCAATTCCGGGGTTTTCAAAGTTCGAAGACGTGTGGGATGAACGCGCGCCCCTTGGCTGGAATGTTCGCGATTCCAGTGCAGTAGCAAAGGCCTGTGTTGTACTGCTCTCGGATTGGTTCCCACAAACAACTGCGGAGATCGTGCATGTCGATGGCGGTTACCACGCCACTGGCGCCTAATCCTCTTCGGTCAGGTCACTTAGCAACTCTTCAAGAAGATCGTCGAGAGTCACGATCCCGGCGGTTGATTCATCATCGTTGTAAACGGTTGCGAAGTGCACTCGCGTCGACTGCATTTTTGTCAAGAGTTCCTCAAGTCGCTTATCGCATTCAGTTTCGAGCGTCGGACGCACTAACCGTGGTGGAACTGGGTTGTCGATTTCCGAATCAGGGATGGTGAGTAAATCTTTCGCATGGAGAAAGCCGCGCACGTCGTCGATCCCGCCGTCACCAACGACTAACAGCCGTGTGTGCCCGAGTTCGCGAACTGCTTGTTCAAGTTCACGTGGCGTCGCTTCTATAGAAACAGCGGCAACTGAATCGCGCCCAACCATCACCGAAGTCACCGTTCGCTGACCGAAATCCAAAACTCCAGAGAGAAGTTCCGCCGAGAAATCCGGTATGGCTCCTTCTTCGTGTGACACTGAAACCAGCACCGCGAGTTCCTGCGCCGAATGCGCATCGGAAAGTTCGTCTTTCGGCTCAACTCCAAACATCCGTACGCCCACGTTCCCAAACCAATTGAGCACGATAACGAGAGGACGAGCGAACAACAGATAGGCACGATTCGGTCCGCTCACGATCTTCAGAACCGATTCGGGGTGTGCGAGGGTCAAATTCTTCGGCACCATCTCACCCAAAACCATGTGAGCAAATACGATCACAAGGAGGCCGATTACCGCTGAAACGGGGCGAACCCATCCTTGCGGAACCCATGAAGCATTATCAGCAACAGATTCGATGAGGTGGGCGAATGCGGGTTCACCGACAAGACCGAGCAGTAGTGACGCGACGGTGATGCCCAACTGTGCCCCTGCAAGTTGAACACTCAGTTCCTTCATCGCTGCGAGTGCGCGAATCGCAGAGCGATCACCTGCGTTGGCGAGCGGCTCGAGTCGACTACGACGAGAACCCACAAGCGCAAACTCAAGCGCAACGAAAAAACCATTTACGGCGAGGAGAATGATGACGAGAAGGAACGGCCACATATCAGTCGTCCCTCTTCTTTCGACTTGTCGAAGGACCGCCAGCAGCGTCGTCAGCACCATCCGGTACCGTCACCCGAGCGGTGACTTGAGAGATGCGACGTCGATCCATCTCAACGACTTCAAAGCTCCAGTCACCCCAGAGCACTTTCTCGCCGACGGCAGGTAGATGTCCGAGTTGATCAAGAAGGAATCCGGCAAAGGTTTCGTACTCACCTTCGGGGATCACGCATCCGACTTGGTCGGCGACTTCATCGGGATGAAGCCCACCAGGTAACGACCATTCATTTCGCCTACCGGGAACCACCGCTGAGGGCATGCGACGGTCGTGTTCGTCGCCGATTTCGCCGACGATTTCTTCAAGAATGTCTTCGAGCGTAATGATCCCCGCAGTGCCTCCGTATTCGTCGACCACCACTGCGAGATGAGTTCTGGCCCGACGCAAATCCCGAAGCACATCAGCAAGATCGCGACTCTCGGGCAACTCCAGCATGGGGCGCATCAACGACGACACCAATGTGGTGGAACGTTGAGCGCGAGGTACGGCATGAACAGATCGCACATGGACGGTCCCAACGATGTCGTCGAGATCCTCACCGTAGACAAGGAAACGCGAATGTCCCGTTGAGACAGACGCCTCGACGAGTGCATCAACCGTGGCAGAACTCTGAAGAGCCGTAACAGCCGTGCGCGGGACGAGCACATCTTCTGCACTCTTTCCTTCGAATCGAATCGATCGCGTGAGCAACTGCGATGCCGAGTCATCAAGGACTCCTCCGCGACTTGACGCACTCACAAGAATTTGCATTTCCGAAAGAGTTCGAACATGCGAAAGCTCTTCAGTTGGCTCTATGCCGAGCAAGCGAACGGTGCGGTTCGCCGCTCCATTCAACATGCGAATGAGCGGACCAAAAATGATTCCGTATATTCGTACAAGCGGACCGAGAAGGTAAACCGTTGTCTCGGGCCGGGCGACGGCAAGACCCTTCGGTACTAACTCGCCGACAATCATCTGCACGACTGTTGCGAGAAAGATTGCGATCACTAACGAAACGCCAATCATCGCAGTCGAACCCACCAACGGCTCAAGCGCGGGGTGCAGGAGTTCTGCGATCGCAGGCCCTACCAAGAAACCGATGAGCAGTGATGTCACTGTGATTCCGAGTTGAGCGCCGGACAGATGAAACGACAGGTGCGCAAGGAGGTCCTTGGCAACTCGAGCGCGACGTCGACCCGAATCGACGTCGTTTTCAACCTTCGCCCGATCGACAGCAACAAGCGCGAATTCGGCCGCAACGAAGAACCCGTTGGCGATAATCAGAAAAAACAACCCAACAAGGCCCAATGCCGGGTTCATGCTTCGAGTCCCCAAGCCCACCATCGACCATGTCGCCGTTCGAGACCAAGCGGCATCTCGAAGCATTCGGAAAGATTCGATTCAGTGAGCACAATGTCAAGCGGGCCGGCAGTGAGCACCTGGCCTTCGCGAAGCATCAAGATATTTGTGAACCCTTCTGGGATTTCCTCGACGTGATGGGTGACGAGCACTGTTGCTGGCGTGTCGACTCCAGCTGCGAGAATACCCAGAGTGCGAACAAGGTCCTCGCGTCCAGCGAGGTCGAGCCCAGCGGTGGGCTCGTCGAGAAGAAGAAGACCCGGCTGTGGCATCAGGGTTCGGGCCAGTAACACTCGCTGCTTTTCACCCGATGACAACGTGGCGAAACTGCGATTAGCCAAACGACCAATCTCCATTCGCTCGAGACAGTCCAGCGCTCGCTGGCGGTCAGCCTCATCGTAGGTATGCCACCAGGGTTCGAGCGCTGCGTTTTTTGCCGTCATGACGACGTCGGTTGCAATCAGATCGGATCGAAGTTGGTCTGCCATTCCCGAACTGGCAACACCAATGCGCTTTCGCAGTGAGCGCACATCGGTACGTCCGAGTTTCTCGCCCAGCACCTCGACATCACCCGAGGATGGGTGCAAATACAGCGACGCAATCTTCATCAACGTGGATTTCCCGCAACCATTTCGCCCGAGCACGACCCATCGCTCGTCAGCGCCCACCATCCAGGAGACGTTGTTCAAGATCGCTCGGCCTTCACGAACAAGCGTGACGTTGTGAAGTGAAAGTGCTGCAGGGTCGGAACGACCCATGGCGACCTACTTGTCGAGCAGGAGTGCGAGTGCGACCGACGCAAACATGAAAATAACGGCCGCAACCACGGTGATGCGATCGAGATTTTTCTCGACGACAGTTGAACCTGCAGCTGACGCACCCAAGCCGCCACCGAACATGTCGGAAAGGCCACCACCCCGACCGCTATGAAGCAGGACGAGGAAGATAAGGGTGAGGGCGGAGAGCACCTGGACGATGAGGACAGCGATCAGCACGGCTGAGACCGTATCAGGACAGTCGGAACTGGACGATTCGAGCGAATTCCTCGGGATCGAGGGCCGCTCCACCAACAAGGGCCCCATCGATATCGGGCTGACCCATCAGTTCGGCAGCATTTCCCGCCTTAACCGAGCCTCCGTACTGAATGCGAACGGCTTTGGCCGCATCCGCACCCTTCATGTCCTTCACCTTGGCTCGGATCCAGTTACAGACCTGCTGTGCATCTTCAGCGCTAGCGGTGCGGCCTGTACCGATGGCCCAGATCGGTTCGTAGGCAAGGACCATTGTGGCCACCTGCTCGGGCTTCAGGGCTTCGATACCGGCGTGGATCTGACCCGTGACCTTTCCGCGGGTGGCTTCACCTTCACGTTCTTCGAGTGTTTCACCACAGCACAGGATCGGAGTCATACCGTTTTCAAAGACGGACTTGACCTTGCGAGCAACGATGACGTCGTCTTCGCCGAAGATCTCGCGTCGTTCACTGTGTCCGATAATTACGTAGGAAACGTTGAGCTTGAAGAGCATTCCCGGGGCGACTTCACCGGTGTAGGCGCCGTTGGCTTCCCAGTGGCAGTTCTGCGCACCGAGAGCGATCGGAACCTTTTCGCTCTCAAGGAATGTCTGAACGGTACGAATGTCGGTGAATGGCGGGTGCACCGACACATCGACTGCCTCGTAATCATCCTTCGAAAGGAGATAGCGCAACTTGTCGAGCGTTGCTGTTGCCTCGAAGTGATTGAGGTTCATCTTCCAGTTACCGGAGATGAGTGGTTTGCGGTCAGGCATTTGATGCTCCTCGTAGGGCTTCGAGTCCGGGAAGGTCGCCATTCTCGAGCAATTCGAGCGACGCACCTCCACCGGTTGAGACGTGATCGACCTCGTTAGCGAGTCCGAACGCGTCGAGTGCTGCAGCGGAGTCGCCACCGCCGACAACGGTAAAGCCACGGGCTTCAGCCATTGCTTCGGCGATTACGCGAGTGCCAGCAGCAAAGCGCGGATCTTCGAAGACGCCCATGGGACCGTTCCAGAAGATTGTTTTTGCTTCAGCGATGATGTCGGCGAATTCCGATGCGGTTCCAGGACCAATGTCGAGACCCTTCCAACCGTCGGGAACATCGGCACCGAGTTGGCGAACCTCTCCCCCCGCTTCGGGGTTCATGATCTCGCCGCCTGGGCCGAGTGCGGTCACATCGTGCGGAATATGAATCGTGACATCGGAGTCGAGGAATCGTTTGCAGGTTTCGATCTGGTCGACCTCAAGCAACGAATCGCCAACGTGATGACCTTGCGCGGCGAGGAACGTGAAACACATTCCGCCGCCGATGATGAGCGCATCAGCGACTTCAGACAGCGCATCGATCACGCCAAGTTTGTCCGAAACTTTCGAGCCACCAAGGATGACGACAAAAGAACGCTTCGGGTCAGAACGTAACGGCAACAGAACTTCGACTTCTCGTTGAAGAAGTCGACCAGCCGCAGAAGGAAGAAACTGGGGAGGACCAACGATCGACGCATGTGCCCTATGCGATGCACCAAACGCGTCATTGACGTACAGGTCTTGACCAGCGATGAGTTCCTGCACGAACGTAGGATCATTAGCCGTCTCACCGGGATTGAATCGGAGGTTATCGAGAAGTTCGACACCCGGCGCGAGTTCGCCAAGACGCCGACGAACTGAATCCACCGAATATTTGGGATCGGGAGCGCCCTTCGGACGACCGAGATGTGTACACGCGGTAACAGTTGCGCCACGAGAGGTCAGATACTCGATCGTGGGAAGGGCGGCACGAATGCGGAAGTCATCGACGATCTGCCCATTGGAGATCGGCACATTGAAATCAGCGCGGAGAAGGACTCGGCGACCGCTGACGTCACCGAGATCCTCCAGCGAAGGAACGCTCATCTGGCGGGACTACTTCGCCGCTTTGGCCATGACCTGCACGAGGTCGACCAGGCGGTTGGAGTAACCCCACTCGTTGTCGTACCAACCGAGAACCTTCACGAGGTTGCCCATAGCCATGGTGAGCTTCGAGTCGATTGTGCACGATGCTGGCTCGCCAACGATGTCAGAAGAGACAATTTCTTCATCGGTGAACACAAGCACCTTCGAAAGCGGACCGGAAGTTGCGGCTGCCTTGAATGCTGCATTGATTTCATCGACGGTGACATCACGCTTGAGCACACCAACAAAGTCAGTGATTGAGCCGTCCGGGACGGGCACGCGAAGAGCGGTACCGTCGAGCTTGCCCTTCATGGCTTCGAGTACGAGACCAGTAGCGCGAGCAGCGCCAGTTGATGATGGCGTGATGTTTGCGGCCGCAGCGCGGGAACGTCGCGTGTCGCTATGCGGGCCATCGACGAGATTCTGATCGCCGGTGTAGGCGTGCACCGTGGTCATGAGGCCCTTTTCGACGCCGAAGGCATCGTCGAGAACCTTGATCATCGGAACGAAGCAGTTGGTCGTACACGATGCGTTCGACACGACCTTGTGCGCGGCCGGGTCGAAGGTGTCGTCATTGACGCCAACAACGAAGGTGGCATCGGCGTTGGTGGCCGGGGCCGAAATGATGACGAACGGAGCACCAGCTTCGAGGTGAGCAGCAGCCTTGTCGCGATCGGTGAAGAAACCGGTGGACTCGACGACAATGTCGACGCCGAGTTCCTTCCACGGGAGATCCTTGGGGTCACGGATTGCGGTGATCTTAAGCAACTTGCCGTCGACGAGAATGCCCTCGTCGGTTGCTTCGACGGTTGCATCGAGGCGACCCATAACCGTGTCGTACTTAAGTAGATGGGCCATAGCCGGGACTGAACCCAGATCGTTGGCGGCAACGATTTCGATATCAGCGCCGGACTGCCTCACCGCCCGGAAGAAGTTGCGGCCGATGCGACCGAAGCCATTGATGCCGACACGGATGGTCATTGTGGGCACTGCCTCCTGGGTTGGCCGTCGACGGTCGACGGCTTTAGTGACGAGATGGTCTGACGTTACGCCAGACGGCGCACGCGTTTGGCCGGTCTCACTCCAGCCCGACCGATTCCTGCGGAATCGGCGACCGAGATGATGTCAGCGGTCGAGGTCGCGATGGGTGACCCGAAGGTGAAAACCCCGCTCGCGAAGGGCTTCAGCCACCGCTTCGGCAATTGCGACCGACCGATGACGCCCGCCGGTACACCCAAAAGCCACCGTGAGATAGCTCTTCCCTTCAGCCACATAGGCCGGCAACAACGTCTCGAGTAGGCCATTGATCTGTGCGAGGAACTCTGAGGTGAGCGGTTGCGAGAGCACGTAGTCACGAACGGATTCATCCAGCCCTGTGAACGGCCGCAGTTCCTCGACCCAGTGGGGATTCGGAAGAAACCGGCAATCAATGACTAAATCGGTGTCGAGCGGAAGGCCGTGTTTGTACCCGAAGGAAAGCACCGTGGTCTGCATACCGCCGGCAGGAGCATCGGCTGCAAAGAGGTCGAGCATGCGAGCACGCAGCTGGTGGACGTTGAGTTCGGTGGTGTCGATGACGACATCGGCCTCGGCCTTCACCGATTCCAGAACTCGACGCTCTTCCTGGATCGATTCGGCCAACGAACGGTCTTCAGCAGCAAGCGGATGACGTCGGCGCGTACTTTCGTATCGACGCACAAGTTCGTCAGTTGCCGCTTCAAGGAACACAATGCGAAGACGGTTGCCTTGACGGCGCAGCTCATCGAGAGCTGGCAGTGCCTCGGAGTGATACGGGCCGGTGCCGACGACGAGCACGACGTTGGTAATGGTCGCATCGGGAGCATCGGCGAAATCGGCAACGCGACCAATAAGCGCTGGCGGCAAATTGTCGATGATGTACCAGCCGAGATCTTCGAGAACGTCCGCGGCCTGAGAGCGTCCGGCTCCCGATAATCCCGTGATCACAACGAAGTCGCTCACCGCATGAACGCTACCGGCGTTGAGCCACCAACGTCAGCAACCGGGGAATGGAGGCGACTTCGGTGTATTCCGCAGCACGATCGATAAAGCCCTGTGGTGGCGCGGGTTCAATCATGCGTTCCAGCGCAAGCCCCGAATCGGCCATGGCGTTGATGTAACGACTGAGTGGTCGATGCACGAAACGGATGAACACATTCTTTTCAACCTCTTCGATCGTGGCCTGCTCAGTGAGGTAAGGGCCGATGCGCCAGTACTGCTCAGGCGGATCAAGGATCTGATCGTCGATCCAACCGGAACCGGGCGTCTGCAGCAATGGGTGGTTCAGGCAAAAGATGAACCTTCCGCCTGACCGCAATACACGAGCGACCTCGGCGAGCGCTTCGTCGACCGCGTCAATGTGTTCGAACACCAGACAGCACACGACTGCGTCGAATGACGCGTCGTCGAACGGAAGTGATTCGGCACTTGCGAGTTGATACTCCGGGCCACCACCACGACGAATCGCTTCATCGATTTGGTTGACCGTTGGATCAATACCCATAACAGTTGCGCCGTGTGTTGATGCGATCGCACGAGCGACCTGACCTTCGCCAGTGCCAACCTCGAGCACGCGTTCAAAGCCTTCTGTCCATTCGAGAATCAACGGAATGATTTGCTCGGTGTATTCGGGATCAACTCCATCGGTGAACTCACGCTGCCACCAGTCGGCATGCGCTTCCCAAAGTTGGGCATTGGCATCAGGTTCAGACACGAAATCTCCGATTCAGCGCGGATCTCGACGAGAGGGAACATGGATCTTGTCCCAAACTGCCTGGCCAACCGAATCGGGAAGCCACGGAAGGGCTTTGAGTTCCTCTTCCGTTGCTCGTTTCACCGCAGTGACTCCCCCAAGTTCTTTGATGAGACGCGCACGACGTGCCTCACCGAGACCGGGGATGTCATCGAGGACGGACTTCGTCATTCGCTTGCCACGAAGTTCACGGTGAAACGAAACCGCGAATCGGTGAGCCTCATCTCGAATGCGTTGGAGCAGATACAGCGCATCGCTTCCGCGCGGAACTTCCACTGGCTCGGAACGATGCGGCAAATACACCTCTTCAAAACGCTTTGCGAGTGACGCGACGGGAATCTCTTCTTCGAGTCCGAGTTCCTCGAGCACTTTGACCGCGACGCTGAGCTGCCCCTTGCCGCCGTCGACCAGTAGCAGTTGCGGCGGATAGGCGAACTTCCCTGATCGTTCGGCCACCGGCTTGCTTCGCTCTTCGAGATAGGCGGTGAGTCTGCGAGTGAGCACTTCTTCCATGGCCGCGAAATCATCGTTGCCTTGATTGCTCTTGATTTTGAAGCGGCGGTATTCGCGTTTGTTCGGCAAACCGTCTTCCATGACGACCATAGAGCCGACATAGTCGCTGCCCTGGATGTGGCTCATGTCGTAACACTCGATGCGCAACGGAGCTTCCGGCAGCCCTAAGTGCTCTTGCAGGTCATTTAGGGCACGCGCGCGACTGTTGTGGTCGGCAGCACGCTTCAAACGGTGACGAGAGAACTCTTCGGTCGCGTTTTTTGTCACCGTCGCCAAGAGCTCTCGCTTATCGCCGCGATGCGGAATGCGAATACTGACCTTGGAGCCGCGCTGAGAACTCAGGAACTCTTCGTACAGTCCCGGGTTCGCGCTTTCGAACGGAACCAGCACCTCTTTGGGTACGCCAAGTGGAGGTGGATCGCCATAGAGGCGTTCAAGAATGCAGTCGATGAGTTCGCCATCGGAAAGATCTTCTTTGCGATCAAGTACGTAGCCCTTGCGACCGACCACTCGACCGCGTCGAACAAAGAACACCTGTACCGATGCTTCGAGTTCATCGCCAGTAAGACCAACAACGTCAAGGTCTTCGTCTTTTTCCAGAACCATCTGCTGACGTTCAATAACTTTACGAACAGCACCAAGACGGTCGCGGAGTCGCGCAGCACGCTCGAACTCGAGTTCATCGCTGGCGAGTTGCATCTCGACTTCGAGACGAGAAATCACTTCGTCGGTATCGCCATCAAGGAATCGAATGAGATCGCGAACCAGTTCGTCGTACTTTTCGGTTGTGATCTCCCCCACACATGGGCCACTGCACTTTTCGATGTGGAACAACAAACACGGCCGACCAAGTTTGGCGTGACGCGACAGCTTCGTGTCCGAGCACGTTCGCACCGGGAAGGTACGCAACAACTGATCGAGCGTTTCGCGAATTGCCCACGCAGCGGCATACGGGCCGAAGTATCGAGTGCCCTTGCGCTTATCGCCGCGCATCACGGTGGCTCGGGGCCAGTCGTCGTCAACCGTCACTGCTAGGAACGGGTAACTCTTGTCGTCCCGAAGGTCGATGTTGAACCGAGGCTCGTGCTGTTTGATCAGGCTGTACTCGAGCATGAGCGCTTCGAGCTCATTGCGCACCTGAATCCACTCCACGGTTTCGGCCGTGGCCACCATCTGGGCGGTGCGGGGCGCGAGGTGGACCGGATCCTGGAAATAGTTCGACAGGCGAGAACGAAGACTCTTGGCCTTGCCCACATAAATGACGCGACCGTTGATGTCCTTGAATTGATACGAGCCGGGCTCGTCAGGAATCGTGCCGGCCGGCGGTCGCTGCACCATTCTGACGATCGTATGGGCCATCTGAGGCAAACAAGCCGTTCAATGCCTACACTGTGTCTGCCGGCCTGGTATCCGGCGACATATCGAGACCCGAGGCCGACAACCCCGTGGCGTGGCGACCAGGCTGCCCCCACCGGCCACTCATCGGATCTCCCCGTCCTTTCAGGGAGTGCACCACAACATGCTTCGCCTCCAACTACCGCTCGGTGAGCGCTACACAGACGCCACACTGAGTGAACTCGCGCAGCGAATCGCTGCAGCCAAGGCCACCCTTGGCGACCGCCTCTTCATCCTCGGCCACCACGATCAGCGCGACGAGGTCATGGAATGGGCCGATGCGCGCGGCGACTCTTTCCGACTCTCGGTGCTCGCTCAGGAACAACCCCAAGCCGAGTACATCGTCTTCTGTGGTGTGCACTTCATGGCCGAATCGGCCGACATCCTCACCGGCGACCATCAGGCCGTGATCCTCCCCGATCTCAACGCGGGCTGCTCGATGGCTGATATGGCCGATCTCGAAGAAGTCACCGAAGCCTGGGAAACCCTCGCCGCTACGACCGATATCTCGAAGGTCATTCCAATCACCTACATGAACTCTTCGGCCGCGCTGAAGGCATTCGTGGGCGAACACGGCGGCGCAGTGTGCACCTCTTCGAACGCCCGGGCGGTTCTTGAATGGTCGCTTTCGCTCGGAGATCGCTCCGATGACGGAGCCGGAGGCGAGCAGGTGCTGTTCTTCCCCGATCAGCACCTC
>SYBH01000151.1 GCA_005787345.1 Actinomycetota bacterium | reverse complement strand
CGACCACGTTGGTAGCAAACGCTCCGGCGTCGGTGAAGGTCAAGGTCGTGAACACCACGACGATTCCAGGTCTTGCGACCAAGAACCGTGACCGATTGCAAGCTGCTGGATACACGCAGGTCGCTGTTGGCGATACGCCGAACCCGCAGGAAAAGACTGCGGTCTATTACCTCGCCGGTTCCGAAGGCGACGGACAAGCAGTGGCAACTGCACTTGGTCTTGCTCCTGAACAGGTGCTGGCGATGCCCAACCCACCGCCTGCGGAACTTGCTGGCGCAACGGTTCTTGTTATGGCTGGTACCGATCTCAACTGACCGATACCTGATCAAGCGTTTCGCCTGTACGCGCTACCGCCGTCACCGAAAGCGCTGTTGAGGTTGCCTCGATGCCGAGGAAATGGTGTCGTTGCGCAGAAGCTTGAAGCGGGGGCGTTCCGTTGCACGAGCTGATGGCGTAGGTGGGCATTCCACCGCCACCCGTAACAACAAACGTTGTGTTTTTTTGTTGAAATCGTTGATAGTTGTGATCGTGACCCGTGATGACGAGATCAACATTCCTTGAAGTGAGGACAGGCAACCAAGAAGAAATAATCGACGGTGTATTTCCGTGCTTGCCGCAGGACCACACCGTGTGATGAAACATCACAATTCTCCAACGGTATGAGCCACTGGAGAGCTTCGAGTCAAGCCACTCAGTCTGAGCTACCGATACTGCGTTTGAATCAAGCACGAGAATCTGCATTGTGACGTCATTGTTTGTCAGAATTTTCTCATACGAACGACTAGGCATTGACAAATACGCCATCAAGTCGTTGCCGTTATTCCACATCACATCGTGATTACCGAGTGCCGCCCAAAGCGGGCGCGAGGCGCGCAGTCTTGCGTAGGGCGCGTCGATTGTCGCCGCAAAACGTGAAGGTGCTCCGTCGGGGTAGACGACGTCACCGGCTTCAAGAAGTGCGTCGACTCGATGAGTTGCTGCCCAGTTCTCCATTTGTGTCGCAACCTGCATTTGCGTTGCGTCTCCTGAACCTGCGTCGCCAAATGCGAGGAGACCAAGCCGGGATGTTGAGGGTGCCGACGTGGTCGTGGTGGGGGCTGGTGTTGGACCAGCGCCGGGAGTGGGCAAGAGCGAACACCCTGCGAGCAACGTCATTGACAGGGCGAGGGCCAGCGGGGCGAATCTCAAGTTCTTCATGCTCGGGTTACCGCTGTTTCGGTCCAAATCGTTACCGCATCCCAAGACCCTGCTTCACTTGAGAGATGCGGGTCGTCGTAGCTCCAGACAAGTTCAAAGGAACGGCAACCGCGTCCGCTCTCGCGTCTGCGATCGGAGCCGCACTTACTGGTGCTGGACACGAGGTTGAGATCTGTCCGATGGCCGATGGGGGCGAAGGATTCCTCGAAGTTCTTGGCGGTGCTAATCGGACAACGACGGTAACTGGACCTCTTGGAGATCCGGTCGACGCGGGGTGGCGACTAGCAAAGGGAACAGCAGTCATTGAAATGGCCGCCGCCTCGGGCCTGGTTCTCGCGGGCGGTGCCGAAGAGAACGATGCGATTGAAGCGACGACACGCGGGGTTGGCGAATTACTCATGAGTGCTGTCGAAGCGGGAGCGCGTCGCATCGTTATTGGAGTCGGTGGTTCGGCGACGACCGATGGTGGACTCGGCGCATTGAAGGCGATGCATCCAACGCAAAAGTTTCGCGGTATCGATCTTTCGGTCGCGTGTGATGTGCGCACAACATTCGTCGATGCTGCAGAGGTATTTGCTCCGCAGAAAGGAGCATCGCCTTCGCAGGTTGCGCTACTTCGCCGTCGGCTTGAGCGTCTGGCACAGGTGTTCAAGATGGAATCCGGCGTCGACGTCACAGAAGTCGAAGGTGCAGGTGCTGCGGGTGGACTCGCTGGTGGATTGCTCACGATCGGCGCAAAGCTCGTCAGCGGGTTTGAGGTCGTTGCCGATGAAGTTGGACTCGATGAACTGATTGAAGGCGCTGACCTCGTCATCACTGGCGAAGGGTTTCTTGATGACGAGTCATTTGACGGAAAAGTCGTTGGCGGTGTCGCCGCGCTGTGCGCAGAACTCGATGTTCCGTGTGTGGCGATCGTCGGAGAAGTGATTGAACCTTTGCCGGCGTTCCCGAAAGGCTTCTCGGTGGTATCTCTCACCGAGAGATTCGGCGTTGATCGTTCGATGGAAGACCCCATCGACTGCGCTATCGAAGTTGCGCTCGAATTCGTCGAGCACTGAGAACGAACCAGTTAGAACTTCGAAATCACGTCGTCGGCGAATTTGCCCATTGCCTCTGGCAATTTCGCTGGGTGCATTGCCAGCGGCGGAACCAACATTCGTGTGACGCCGAGATCGGCGAGCATCTTGATGATTTCAACGGTGGGTGCCCCACCACTCGTGATTTCGATGGTGTTGGGATCACGGCCAGCCTCTTCTGCCGCAGCGCGCATGACGGGAAGAAGTTCGGGCAGCTTGCGTGGATCGGCGGGGAAGAAGCCATCGCCGAAGCGCCCTGCTCTTCGGGCCGCGGGCTTTGAATGTCCTCCGACAACAACCGGGATTGTTCCGTTTGTCGGTTTCGGAAATGAATAGATATCGCTGAACGAACTGTGAGTTCCTTGGTAGTTCGCGACCTCGTTGTTCCAAAGCGCGCGCAGTGCGTGAATGGAATCGTCGGTATGCGCGCCGCGGTCATCCCAGCCCACTCCAATCGCGTCGAATTCCTCGTGCAGCCAACCGACACCAACACCAAGGATGAAGCGTCCGCCGGTGAGCATGTCGAGCGTTGCGCATTCCTTCGCAAACACAACCGGATTGCGTAGCGGCAGGATCATGACGCCAGTCGCCAACTTCAGAGTCGTCGTATGTGCACCAACCCACGTGAGCCAAACAAGCGGATCGGGTACGGGTGCGGTTTCGTCGCCGGGCATCTTGCCGTCACGTGAGTAGGGGTACTCGCTTTCGTATCCCTTTGGGATGGCGGGGTGTTCAACCGTCCAGACGCTTTCGAAGCCGTTGGCTTCTGCGCACTGACCCATTGTGATGGCGCCTTCAGGAGTCGTGTAGGCGCCAGTGTTTGCGAAGATGATTCCGAAATCCATTGGCGAAACGTACGCCAAATCTTGTTGCAGTGACGGCTGGAATCAGTCTGCGAGCCGTGGGTGCAGTTGGCGGTAGGACTCAAGAGTCGCAAGTGCGGGGCGTTCGACGTAGGAGATTTCGTGTGAATCGAGATCGGGGGGGCTCAGCGTGAAGACATCGGGAACAAGTCCAGGCCGAATGCGACGCATCGCAGCTTGCATGACCTGCGCAGCCATGGGCGAAAGTTCATGCAGTGGACGGTTGCGATGGATGCGTTCGCCAAGGTCAACCTGCGCAATTGTTTGTGCGCCAAAGCGGTTCACGATGTCGATGAGCATCGCAATGTCGACGCCGTATCCCTCGACGAAGGGCAATTGCTCAAGCACTTCGCGCCGACCGCCGTATTCACCCGAAAGTGGTTGCACGATCTCACCGAGTTCAGGAAAGCACATAGTGAGAAGTGGGCGGGCAACAAGTTCGGTGACTCGTCCGCCGCCGCGAACGTGTCCGTCGACTGGTCGCTCGTAGAAGCCCTTCACAAAACCGACCGATGAATCGGTGAGGAGCGGGCCGAGCATTCCGGAAATGAAACGCGTACTGAAGTCGCGAACGTCGGCGTCGCACCACACGACAACATCGCCGCTTGATGCATAGAGCGACTTCCACAATGCTTCGCCTTTGCCGTGACCGCGCCCGAACTCAACTAACACCTGCGATGCATCAACCACCTTCGCGCCGGCCGAACGTGCTTCCTCGGCTGTGCGATCCGTCGAGTGATCATCGACCACGATGATTTCGTCGACGAGCGGGCGAGTCTCAATCAACTTCGTGTGAATGCGTTCGACGATCTGCCCAACCGTGGCCTCTTCGTTTCGGGCGGGGATGCACACTGACACCGTGGTGGCGCCCTTGACCCCGACGAGTTCATCGAGGTCGAACGCGCTGGCGACGTGGGTGCGGGTGGAGGTCACCTCTCCATCGTTGGCGAGACAGGCCCCGGGGGCAAGGCCGAGTTAGAACTGTGGCCAATAGGTGCCACATGGCGACTGGTCGCTAGGATTGGCCCCGTTCGATACCGACGTCCGAGGTTTCTGTCATGAGCGTTTCCGTCCGAGTTCCCCCCGTCTTCCGTCCACTGACATCTGGTGAGTCGACCGTGTCGGTCGAGGGCGCCACGGTTGCGCAGGTCCTGGCCAGCCTCGATGCTGCCTATCCGGGCTTTTCCGAGAAACTTCTTTCTGACGATGGCAGCCTCGTGCGCTACGTCAACGTGTTTGTTGACGACGACGACGTCCGTTTCATGGAGGGACTCGACACTGTCGTGCCCGATGGCGTCACCGTTTCGATCATGCAGGCCGTGGCCGGCGGGGCCTGAGCCCCAGCATTTCCCGGTCCTGGCCGGGATTCTTTCCTCCCGGGTTGCGATTCGGGCCTGACGGTGGTTTCCTGTTAGCAGTCTCTAACCGAGAGTGCTAACGCCAGTGCGCGGGCAGTCCGGCAGAGAACCCCCTTGGCCCACTTCCGTTGGGCCGATTCAGCAACCGGAGAGGAATCAACGATGGCCAAGATCATCGAATTCGATGAGACCGCACGACGTGGTCTCGAACGCGGCATGAACCAGCTCGCTGACGAAGTGCGCGTCACCCTCGGCCCGAAGG
>SYBH01000150.1 GCA_005787345.1 Actinomycetota bacterium | reverse complement strand
GGCGGCTCAACAACAAACTAAGAGGCAATCGATCAGCGCTTAACGTCCACAGTTGACACCGCTCCTAAAGGTCCACTCTGCAGCGGATTTTCCAACGGAACGATCACATCGAAGTCCGGCGTCATTAGAAATGCATTCGAAAGTAAGTCATCTGCCGGGCGGCTGACGGTTCCGTCGGCGAATGCCAACAGTTTCCGCGCTCCATTTTTCGAAAGTACGTAGGCATGTGCATTGTTGAAGTACTGCTTGCGAATGCCCCAATAATGCGCATTGACGGCGCTAACGCGATCGAATCGATACCACTCGCTCGTGCCCAGATGGGCCAAATCGAAATCTTCGGGGAGATGCTCAAGGAGTTCAACGAGGAGCCGGGGTGAGATCAACTCAGCGTCATTTTCCAGCACTAAATACTGATCGTATGATTGGTCCTCTATCAACTGTTCGTAGACCAAAAGGTGACTCCACGAGCACGCAAGGTTCTCCAGCGACATCGGTTCACCGTTGATTCGGCGAGTTGTGTCATAGATCGACTCAAATTCTCCACAGTTCAGCGGCTTAAGAGTCTGATCTGACCTACCCGAAACAACGAGTTCCGACGCATCGATTCCATAACTAAACCTCGAGGCAAGCCCCATCTGTGAAAAGAGGGCTCGCTGAAATTCCATCCATTGGTTTCTTTCCGCATGCGCGGGTACCGCGACGATGACAACCATCGTGCGGGCTATCGGCGAGTGAAGAGGGCCATCTATCGAGGTCATGAGTGGGATCATTAAGAGCGGGCTGGGGCAGAAAGTTCCGAGGCAATTGATCCCTGAACCGAGATCTTGACGCAACTTTTCCACAGTCGTTGCGCTCCCGAAGCGCAAGTTGCTTTCTTCAATCAGAATCGACCTGTAGTTGACCGATTTCTCACGTTGCTCATCTGTCACCAACCAATTGTCTGAATCTACGGTTGAGGCTTGGGCCTCGTGAACTTCAGCTGCACCACATCAATCATCTTCTCATCGAATCCCGCCTCGCAATAACAGAGGTAGAAGTCCCACAAACGGATGAACTGTTGATCAACTCCAAGCGATGCAAGGGTCGCCTCATCGGCATGCAGATTTACCCTCCAACGCCGGAGTGTCTCCGCGTAATCGGCACCGAACCCAAAGTCCTCTTCGGCACCAAAATCCGTGACTCGCTCGAGGGACCGCTCGATTGCTTCAATCGATGGAAGGCAACCACCGGGGAAGATATGAGCCTTGATGAAATCACGAGTGTTCTTCGCTCGTTCGAAACGATCTGGTTCAATCACGATCGCCTGAAGACCCATCACCCCGCCGGGCACGAGAAGCTCGCAGCATGCGGAGAAGAAGGTGTCGTAGTCGCGCCAGTCGACTGCCTCAATCATTTCGATTGAGACCAAACGATCCCATGAACCAGCGAGGTCTCGGTAGTCATCGTTCAGAACAGTGATCTGACTCTCAAGACCTGCTGCCGTGACACGATCCTTCGCATAGATGTACTGCTCAGCAGAGATCGTGGTCGTCGTGACCTGTGCACCGAAGCGCGTTGCCGCATGTATGGCAAAACCGCCCCATCCGGTTCCAATCTCAAGAACCCGATCGCCGGGCCGTATGTCGATCATCTGACAGAGTCGATCGAGTTTTGCGATCGAACCTTCTTCAAGCGTGAGGCTCGGAGAGGAGAAGAGTGCCGATGAGTACATCATCGAGGGGTCGAGGAGTTGCTCGAAAAACTCATTGCCAAGGTCGTAATGCGCGCCGATGTTTTGTCGATCTCGATGCTTGTCCTGCGGACGCAACCGTCGGAATCGATCGGTAATTGGCCCCGCCACTTTCTGAAGCAACGAACGGGGACCGTCGGCAACGCTGGTCGCTCGAGCAATGACGCGAATGGCAGCAGTGAGATCAGCGGATTCCCAATACCCCTTCGACCAGGCTTCGCCCAGACCCGCGCTTCCGCCTAACAGCACGAGGGGCCACGCGCGCATGTCGGTGATTTCGATCTGTGCAAGCAACGCCGGTACCCGAGCACCACTCCTGCGCTTTCGGCGACAGGCTCGGTGAGTTTTGCCATTGAAAGAAATCTCAAGTTCATCCCGCACGAAAGAACGAGCGAGCGCGAGAAGAGCAATCCTGCAGATCCACTGATGGATAGCGAGTAGCGCCTTTGCGAACATCGTCACCGGCTCCGATCCGGATGGCGGACGAAAGGCACTCGCTTCAGTGCGAGGCGAGCGGCGTTCATATGTATGTTCAACCAAAGGCGAACTGTTTGGAATGGATGGCGACGAACCTGAGCACGAAGCGACTGTGCTGTAAGAGGGAGGCGCTTCAGACTTAAATCTGCATCGAAAACCTTCACGTCCTCGCCATCATGTGACTCGATGCTTTCGAGCCTGAACCAAAGTCGATCATCGGGCGGCATCGCTGTGAATCGATACGTCGATTCCATCTGAAGGAATGGTGAAACGTGTAATGCCTTTGCGAACTCCGATCGGATGCGGCCGCGCTCGTCAGTCACCGCAACCGAAACACTTTGGTCATGATCAGCTACCGCACCAGCACGGGCATCAATCACATACCAATGACGTTCCTTCCATGGCGTATTGGTAACTTCGAGGACCACAACGTCGATACGTTCGGACCCATCGCTCTGAGCTGGTGCAGCGAGGCAGTAGTGAACGGTGATCGGGTTAAACACGTAACCGTTCGCGCGTAGTTGAGTCAGCGTGAGTACTCGACCGTTCGGAGCACACCCCGTCCGCACCTCGACAAGCTGACGGATCGCATCCCCGAGAGGCACCGAAGTGTCTCCATCGAGATAGTCAGATCGATTGAATCGAATCGCTGGCCAGATCGATCCGCCGAGAGCGCGAATGGATTCAGCGGTCGCGCCGTCCGATCCTGAGTTTTCGTGCTCGAGGAGGAAAAGAAAGAGAGAAAATCGAAACTCGTGAGCCGCTGGCACAAAACGTCGATGCCGTGTCACACCCTCATAGAGCGAGTTCGCCGTCATAGGCCGACACCAAAGTGGGAACAAACATCAAGCGCTGAGTTCACTCCGTCTTCGTGAAACCCAAAGCCCCAATAGGCCCCAGCGAAGAACGTCGCCTGCACGCCCTGAATCTCCGGTCGGCGCTTTTGTGCGGCAATTGCAGCGGCATCGAACACCGGGTGTTCGTAGTGAAATTCGCCGAGAACTGACTCCGGTTTGATCTCGCTTGAACGATTCAACGTCACGAGCAAATCAGTCGAGGAGTCAATCGACTGCAACTTGTTCATCCAGTAGGTAAGCGTGGCGACGTCACCCGAACCAGCACCAAGGTGATAATTCCAACTCGCGCGAGCACGCGGGACTAGCGGCAAGAGCGCTGAATCAGTATGCAGAGTGGCTGTATTCGGCTGGAACTTGATGCTGCCGAGCACCTCGGTTTCTGCGAGCGTCGCGTCGGTGAGCATCGAAAGACTTTGTCCCGAGTGACATGCAAGCACCACTGCATCGAATACTTCGGAACTGCCGTCGTCTGTTTCAATTGAGACTTCGACACCAAGTGGCCGACTCGAATCAGCACTTCGGCGCACTGCCCGGATTGGAGAAAAGAGTTGAACAGGCCGCTTCAGCCGAGCCGTGAGCGTACGTACGTACTCACGCGATCCCCCCGTCACCGTTCGCCAGGTGGGAATTCCCTGCAAACCCAATAGCCCATGATTGTCCATGAACCTGAAGTACGTAGCAGCGGGAAAATCCAGAAATGTCTCGGGGTCTGCTGACCAGATTGCAGCGCCAAAGGGAATGAGAAACTCACTCACGAAACGCTTCGAATACTTCCGCTTTGCGACGAATTCGCGCAGAGTCATGAGATCAGGGAACGAATCTGGCTGATCGAGAGCCGAACGACCCGCACGATTGAACCGCACGATGTCGATGAGCATCCGTGTGAACGATGCACTCAGAATGTTGCGTCGCTGCGCGTAGAGCGTGTTGAGGTTGGTGCCGCGGTATTCGAGTCCGGTGGATGCAGACATCACAGAGAAACTCATCTCACTGTGCTGGCTAGCGACTCCGAGACGATCAAGCAACGTGATGAAGTGCGGATAGTTGCCCTCGTTGAAGACGATGAATCCCGTGTCGACAGCGACCGAATACAACTGTCCACTCCGGTCTGGAACATCCACATCGACAGTGTTGGTGTGCCCGCCAATGCGGTCGCTTGCTTCGAAGACAGTTACGTCGTGATCAGGGTCGAGCAGGTGTGCACATGTAAGCCCCGCGATGCCGGAGCCGATAATCGCAATCTTCACGAGGGCTGTCGACCTGACCCGCTGTTGTCTTCACACCATTGCCAGATACGGTCGCGCTCGCTCTGCGACGCACCCGTCCCTGGGATCTTGGTGATGCTCCGCCGGTGCCTATCGAGCCAGAAGCCACCGTTGGCACCAAGATCGCCTTCATCAACATCAGCCAACCAAACAATTGTGTCGGCACCCGCTTCAGCCGATCGCAACACAGGCTTGGTGATCGAGTGGAAACGAGGAAGCGATTTCACAACACCAGGGGTATCAACCCAACCCGGGTGCATCGCTTGGAAGATCGCCTTCGACCCACAGCGTCTCGCCCATTCAACGTTGAGTTCGACCTGTGCTCGCTTCGCCCGCGCGTACGCGCGCACACCGTTGTACGAATCCGGACTAGCAAGAAGCTTTTCAACGTCAAGCTTCTCGGGATACATGCCGCCTGACGCAACCGCAATTACGCGACCCCTCGACTCCCCCACCTCGAGTAGCGGCAGAAGCAGCGAAGTAAGAAGAAACGGCCCGAGAACCTGCGAGGCCACCGTCATTTCGAAACCTTGAGGAGAGACCGTGTACTCCGCCGAGAGTGCTCCCGCATTATGGATGAGCGCATCGAGATGCTCATGAGCACTGGCGATCTCCGCCGCGATCGAACGCACGGCGTCGAGATCACCCATATCGGCGATGCTCGTGTGCACGTCGAAACCTCGACGACTCCGACGTTCCGCTGTCGACGAGGTCCTGCTCGGGTCACGACCTAAGAGATGCAGTGGTGCCCCGAGTTCGCCGAACCGGGTCGCC
>SYBH01000149.1 GCA_005787345.1 Actinomycetota bacterium | reverse complement strand
CGGTCAAGAGGATGAATGGCGGGCGATCGCGGCCGCTCACTTTTCCGGCGACATCGTTCTTGGTGACGATCTAACGTCCGTCACCATCTGATCGACGCTGGATCGCGTCGTTGCGGAGGGGGAACGCATGACCGGTCATATCACTGAGAAGAAGCAACTCAACACAGCTGACGGACCGATGGACGTTTTCGTCTCGACTCCTAATGGCGATGTGCGCGGCGGTGTTGTCGTTGTGCAAGAAGCATTTGGTCTTACTGGTCACATCCAGCGCGTGTGTGAAGCGTTGGCTGACGCTGGCTACATCGCTGTTGCCCCGGCTCTCTTTCATCGATGTGATGATCAGGTCTTCGGGTACAGCGATTACGACAAGCTTGGCCCTGTCATCATGACGATGACTCGCGAAAGCATCGAGATGGATGTCGATGTGGCATTCGCCGAGTTGGAGCGATTGAACGTTCCCATCGACAAATTAGCGATCATGGGTTTCTGCTTCGGCGGAACGGTGACTCTTGAAACTGCCGCTCGCTGCGAACTCGCCGCGGCTGTGACCTTCTACGGCGGCGGCTTAGGTGACGGTCGCTTTGGTCTTGCGCCTGGGATTGAAAGCGCCGCGCGTCTGCGTACGCCATGGCTTGGCTTGTATGGCGATCTCGATGAACACATTCCGATCGATGAGGTCGAGCAAGTTCGCATCGCTGCTGCATCCTCGCCTGTCGATACTGAAGTCAT
Organism: Actinomycetota bacterium; assembly: GCA_005787345.1. Lineage (GTDB taxonomy): Bacteria > Actinomycetota > Acidimicrobiia > Acidimicrobiales > Acidimicrobilacustridaceae > Acidimicrobilacustris. The sequence goes on along the minus strand of SYBH01000149.1, from coordinate 15,117 downwards.
TCGTTTCGCCGATGCTGATCATGGGTTCCATTGCGATGAACGTCCGTCGTTTCACGCGGAAACTTCCTCGGCGGCATGGGCACGAACGCTTGAGTTCCTTGAAGATCACATGAGCTGACTGCGTTCACTGCGAACGGGTAGCAAAACGCAAACACCCCCAGCCGGGGGGATGGCGGGGGTGTCGCAAGGCCGTCAGGAGGGGGGGATCCTGATTCGGCCAGACGGCTCAATGGGAGGGGGGATTCCCAGAGCCGATACATGAAACATTACGGGACAAAAAACATTCCCAACCCGCGAAAATACCGGTCAGCAGTCACAATGACCCTTGTCACACAAGGGATCGGGGGCTTTGTCCTGTGCGGTGCGATTCACAACGGCAAGGGCTGATGCGATGCCGAAGTTCTCCTTGTAGAAGCGTCCGTCGGCGTCTTGGCGAAGATCTCCAGGTGATTCGTGCGTTCCTGCGAACCATGAACACGTCATCGAACGTGAGGTCGGCCTTTGGGGTTCTGTCGTGAAGGAATCGCACCTAGAGAGAGGGTGGCGACGTCAGTATGGTTCGCCCAAGGGGTCGTCGTCGAGGCCTGCGGCGGTAGCCGCGAGCATTGCCATTTGGGCAGCTCGGTGGTATAAGAGAACGAAGGTTTGCTGAGCGGTGGGTTCAATCGTGCGAAGCGGAGGGTCACCAAGCGACATGACCATGGCCGAAGGGTCGGTGGACATGCGCACAAGGTCGGGGTCGTTTGGGAATGCCTCGCCCCAGAACTTGTTCGATGCGGCGCGATCAGCGTTCTGCTTCTTGTTCCCACCAGCGGGGCGGCGGCGTGTACGGCTCATGCGAGGTTCCTTTCGAGTTCATCATCAGTGTCGGTAAGGAGTTCATCGGTCCGCAGACCCAACGCCGTTTGCAACTGAGTGGAATCAAGATCGCCCAGCGAACTGGATTTGGGAAGCACGAGATCGGCAATATGGCGTTTACCAGCAACCACCTCTTCCACACGTTCGTCGACGGTGCCAGGACACATAAGACGATGGGCGATCACGGTCTTATCCTGACCGATACGCCATGCGCGATCGCGAGCCTGATCTTCCACCGCAGGGTTCCACCAACGATCGTAAAGAATGACGTGGTTGGCGTTGGTGAGGTTGAGACCTGTGCCACCTGCCTTGAGTGACAGCACGAGGGTGCCGGGGCCTTCAAGCGCTTGGAAGTCGGCAACAAGCTGATCGCGTGCGCCGCGTGATTGACCGCCGTGATAGCAGCCAACAGGCGTATCGAATCGAGTGGAGAGATGCTCCGCGAGTTTCTGGCCCCATTCGGCGAAGTGTGTGAACACGAGGGCTCGTTCCCCGGCGGCGTAGACCTGCTCGATGATCTCTTCGAGGCGGGCGAGTTTGCCGGAACGGCCATCGAGTGGTCCGTCGTCGTGGCGGTAAGCCACGGGGTGATTACAGATCTGCTTGAGCGCAGTGATCGCAGCGAGGATGCGGCCATTGCGATTGTCGGCGCCCGATTCGAGGGCAGCGCCCGTAACGAGACTGTCGAGCACTGCTTGGTAGAGACCGATTTGTTCGGGAGTCATCGAACAGTGATCGAGTTCGTCGATGCGATCGGGAAGTTCGGCGGCAATTGCTGGTTCAGACTTTGTGCGACGGAAGACGAGGATGCCGTTCAGCGCGCGTAGTGCAGTTTCGCCTTGGTCACGCCCGGTGGTTCCTGTTGCAGAAAGTTGCGCGATGAAATGGGGGCGAGGACCAACGAGACCAGGATTAGTGAAATCGAGGATGGCCCAAAGATCACCGAGTCCGTTTTCGATTGGCGTTCCCGTAAGAGCGAGTCGCGACGATGCGTTGAGACGACGCAATTGCTGAGCGGTTTCGTTTACAGGGTTCTTGATCGCTTGTGCTTCATCGAGAACGATGCGGCCCCACGAGATCTTTTCGAGCGCTTCAATATCGCGAACTGCAGTGCCGTAGGTGGTGATGACGACATCGGCCCGTTCGACTTCGGCCGCGATGTCCTCGTGATCAGAGCGACCGGCTCCGTGATGAACAACGACAGAAAGCTCAGGAGTGAAACGACGAGCTTCTGCTGCCCAGTTGCCGACGACCGCAGGCGGCGCAATAACCAACGACGGCGCGTCGCCGATGCTGTCGACGAGGTGAGCGAGGATGGTTGGTGTCTTACCAAGACCCATATCGAGTGCGAGACAGCCGCCGAGGTTGGTGGTGTCGAGGAACTTGAGCCATGCAAGTGCGTCGGCCTGATAGCTGCGCAGTTCACCCTTGAAGCCTTCAGGGTTCGAGGCCGGCGCAAGCGAGGCGGTGGAAGCCTTCGCCATGAGGTCGGCGGCCCAACCAGAACCGTCGATGGAGACACCGCCAGCCAGCGGTGAACCATCGAGACCGAGTGCTTGGCGCAGCATTTCCGCGCCAGTCATCTGCGGTTTCTTTGCGCGTTCAGCAAGCGCTTGCGCGGCAGCAGCAAGATCGGCGTGATCAAGTGCTACCCAGCGGCCGTTTGCTCGAACGAGTGGACGTGCTTCTTTGGCCAGTCGCGCGATGTCGGCAGCGGTGAGTTCGATGTCATCAAATACTGCTGTCCAACTCACGTTCGCGAGTTGGTGCGCGCCGACTGAGGTTTCACCGTTGGATTCGGCGAAGATGCGAAGTGACGGCGTGGGCTTGCGGCGTGACAGCGCAGGTACACGCATTTCGAATCCAGCATCGGCAAGAACGAGGCCGATTTTGGACATCAGTTCCCATGCTTCTTCTTGGCTAAGAACGACCTCGCCGCGACGGAGGCTGCCCGGACGCAGGAGAGGTGGGTAGAGGCGTTCAAGTCGAACGAGGTTTCCTTCGAGTTCGCGGCGCTGATTGCCGGCGTTCACAAGGGCAACTTCGACAGGAACGAGTTGTTCACCCTTTCCTGGTGCAAAGACTGCGAGATGCCACGCATCGCCTGAATCAGGTGGGTCGAGTTGAACGATAAGTGGTCGGTAGTTGCGCGACATGACTGGGGTCGCCCAACGTTCGAGAGCGTTGGTGAGTTCGCCAGCAAGACCTGCGGGGATGTCGAATGCGGCTCCGTCGAGTCGAGCGAGGAACGATTCGGCTGCTGCTGCGATGGTTTTGGGATCATCGGGAGCGGCAGGAACTTCGACGCGTCGCGCAGCGTCGTGACAGATGACGTCGACAACTTCGCCGAGAACCGAGCGGGCCATGGTGGTGCCGTCGACTGACGGCGAAAGTGCAGCGACAGCGCCTGGCATGGCATCGCCGATGATGCGAAGGCGATCGGCATCGATAAGTGCGGGCTGCCACGTGACGCCGAAGGCACTGCGGTTTTGGTTACGCCGGCCCGCGCGTGACCGTCGGAGTGTTGGGGTCATCGCTCCACGCGCAGCAAGCGATACGGCCCAAGCAGCGACGATTGAAAGCCAACGGGCCGAGGGGCCGATTTCGTCTTCGGGTGGGTCAGAAGAAAGGGCAAGGAGCCAGCCGAGAACATCGCTGGTGTTGGCTTCGAGTGCAACGGTCTTCTCTCCGCTAGGAAGCGTGACCGGTGAACGTCCACCCCACATTTCCGGCGCGTCGGTCGCAGCGAGGACTGCGCGCAGTTCTTCGACGGTGGTTGGTGGAGCCTCGGGTCCACCGAGCCAAGCAACGAGTCGACCGTTCGCCCATGAAAGCTGAAGTGCATTGACTCCAACGGCAAGCTCACCTGGTTCGGGTTCGATTCCCAAGAGCCGGTCGAGTGCGAGTTCAAGTTTGCGCTGCTCGTTGTCGAGGTCGGCGATGACCTGTTGGTCGTCGGGTTGACGGCGAGCGCGTAAGCGTTCGAGTGCTTCGTCGGTGTCGTTAAGTCGCTCGATGAGTACGCGTTGCCATGCGGCCTTGTGCGCTTCAAGGATAAAGAGATCTTCCGCGGATGCTTCGCCCCAAGCAGCGGCCTCGACCATTGTTTCAAAGCGCGCCCCGTGAACGTCGATGCTCGGCGCATCGGCGCGCGCATCGTCTCGTTCGGGCGTATCGATCGGTTCGATCTCAAGTTCTTCAGGCACAAAGGTCCTTGGTGGTTTCGTGCAGTCAACGTTTGTTGCGACTGCTCGTGGTGCCGTTTCCCCGGTTGGCACCGGTCATGCTCCGCAACGCTCCGCCCCTCACCCACGAGGAGATCGGCCGCTGCGTGCCCTACGGCTCTGGACAGAATGGGGAGGTCCAGAGCGATGAAGAACCCTGCTGGCCTGCATCGGCCACCAGGTGTCGTCATCCGCCCGGTCGGGTTGCGAACGCTTCTTCGCTACCCACAACGGTCCCCACACCTTATCGGGACTTGGCCCACAACAGACAAATCGGCCTTAGGCGTTGCGTGTCTGCAGATCGGCCATGGAAGCGGGGCCTCGTCTAGGTTCGCCTTGTGACCCGCGCCATTACCGGAGACGTCTCAGGAGCTCTCGCAGATCTCGGAATTTTGGTTCCGCTGACCGCCGCCCTCGTGGTCGTCAACGGGCTCGATGTCGGTTCGGTCCTTCTGATTGCGGGACTGCTCGTTGTGACCGCCGGTTTGGTTTTCCGAATCCCATTTCCAGTTCAACCTCTCAAGGCGCTCACGGCACTCGCTGTTGCACAGGGTCTCGCCCCGGATGTGATCCACGCCGCTGGTCTCGAAATCGGCTTGGTCCTGATGCTCATGTCCTTGACAGGGCTTGCATCGTTATTGTCGAAACTGTTCACGAAGCCAGTCATTCGTGCGTTGCAGTTTGGTGTGGGTTGGCTGCTGGTCGTGACTGCGTTCAAGCTGGTCGTGAATCCGCCTGCAGTCTTCGTTCATTCACCTTCGTCGCGGATGGGGCTGCTGCTCGCTTCGGCGACTGTCGCCGTGGTTGTCGTCGCAGCATGGCGGGGCTGGTACCTCCTGAGCATCGCGCTTGTTGTAACGGGTGTGATTGTGACCTTGCTTGTGGAACAACCGACGTTTGGCGGACCATCAATCGCGCTTCCGACGTTCTCGATTCCTCCATGGTCGGTTTTCGGCACCGCATTTGTCTTACTTGTTATTCCGCAGATTCCTTTGACGTATGGAAATGCTGTTGTGGGTGTGAGTGACCTCGCTCATGAACAATTTGGTGATCGAGCAAGTCGAGTTTCCCCTGCGAGAGTCGCACTGCTCTGTGGGTTGGGCAATGTTGCATCCGCAACATTTGGTGGGATGCCCATGTGTCATGGTTCAAGCGGGCTCTCGGCACATGTACGTATGGGCGCACAAACATGGAAAATGAACGCGATGCTGGGTGGCACTCTGATCACTCTTGGAGTGTTCTTTTCTGACCAAGTGTTGGAGATGTTCGGGTTGCTGCCGGTATGGGTGTTGGGTGGGTTTCTTGCGTACGCGGGAATTCGTCACGCGATGCTTGTTCTCGACCTTGAGCCGATTCAGATTGCACTCGCTATCGCTGCAGCAGCGGTAGGTATCTGGACATCGAATTTGGCCTATACGACGGCGATTGCCTTGGTTATTGCGCAGGCTCCCGTGGTTTACAACCGAATTCGAAATGGCCGGCACAAGGATGCGGCCTCGTTGTGAAAAGGAACGGAAGCGGTTTTACAGCGCTTCGTCATCGCAACTTTCGTCTGTATCTGATGGGCCAGGGGCTTTCGCAAGCCGGAACGTGGATGCAAACGGTTGCGATGGGTTGGTTGGTTCTGAAAGTCACCGGTAGCGGCGGAATGTTGGGACTCGTCAGCGCCGCACAGTTCACGCCAACACTTTTGTTCGGTGCGTTCGCCGGAACCCTCGCTGATCGTCACAGTCGTTGGCACATGTTGCAGATCACTCAAGTTCTCTCCGCAGTGATCGCGATTGCACTTGGCTTGATGGTGGTTACCGACACCATCTCCGTTTGGAGCTTATTTGTTCTCGCCGCTGCATTCGGAACAGTGAACGCGTTTGATATGCCGATTCGGTCATCATTTGTGTACGAGTTAGTTGGACCAGATGACATCACAAGTGCAGTGGGAATCGGAAGCACGACGAACAACCTCGCTCGAATCATTGGTCCCGGAGCTGCAGGATTGCTGATTGCTGCATTTGGACTTGCTGTTCCTTTTCTGGTGAATGGCGTTAGCTTCCTCGCCATCACGGTTGCTCTCTTGCTCATGCGTCAATCGGAATTCGTGCCGAAGGCGCCAGTGAAGCGTGAGAAAGGTCAGATTCGCGAAGGCATAAAAGTTGTGTGGGCCGACCCAAGACTTCGAACACCGATGCTGATGACTGTCGTCATCGGGATGCTCGCCTATGAAAACCAGATTTCACTTCCGCTCTTTGCGAAATACACCTTCGATCGGGAAGCGACTGGTTACGGCATACTCTCTTCGGTTATGGGGTTGGGCTCGGTTGCAGGCGGACTACTGATCGCACGCTTTGGGAGAGCAACACACAAACGTTTGGGTTTCGCAGCAGCATTTCTTGGTGGCTCGATGCTTCTTGCGGCGGTGATGCCAACCTTCTGGACGATGTCGGCGGCGTTGTTGCTCGTCGGGGCCGGAAGCGTTGCGTTCATCACCATGAACTCCGCCACACTGCAACTCACTTCACCGGTCGAGGTTCGCGGTCGTGTGATGGCGCTTTACATCACTGCAATCATTGGCACGACGCCCATTGGTGGTCCGATTATCGGCTGGATCGGCCAGCAGATTGACCCGAGAGCCACCTACGTCACTGGTGGTCTCGCTTGTCTTCTGACCGCAGCATTTGCTTGGCCGTCGCTTCGACGTTCAACCGAAGAAGTCTTGTCTGAAGAGGAAGAAGGGGCGATTTACCGATCGGCGGTCATTGATGCCGAGACACTTGTTGGTGACCTCGATTCGGAGATTCCGATCAATTTGCCCACTGAGAAATGAGCTATTCGAAGGGGGTGACGGTGCAACTCAGTAGTTGGCATGGTTCACTTGGTGTAGCGCATTCACTTCAGACACCCTGAGCGGTCAGAAAGGACCAGAGATGGTCGCAGTCATCATCATTGTCGTGGTCGTCATACTACTTGTACTGCTTCTCGTAGGCTCCTACAACGGCATCGTTCGGATGCGAAACCAGGTCGATAACGGCTGGTCGCAAATCGATGTGCAAATCAAGCGTCGCGCAGATCTCATTCCGAATCTTGTCGAGACGGTCAAAGGCTATGCGGCACACGAGTCGGGAACGTTTGAAGCCGTCGTTTCCGCCCGTAATGCATCAGTTGCCGCAAACACTCCGGCCGAGGCCGCTGCTGCCGAAGCTCCCATGGTTGCCGCGCTTGGCAGGATCTTTGCGCTTGCTGAGGCGTATCCGGATCTCAAAGCCGATGCGAATTTTCGCCAACTGCAATCTGAAATCACGGCAACGGAAGATCGAATCGCCTACGCGCGTCAGTTTTACAACGACTCTGTCACCCGGTACCACGACAAGATCGACACATTTCCGGGCGTGGCTGTTTCCAAGATCGGGAGCTTCCCTCGCCGTGAATTGTTCGAAGCCGATGAAGCAGATCGCGCCGTTCCGAAGGTTGAGTTCTGAAACTCATCTCAGTCGTTCTCTTGATCGCGGGCTTCAATGGCTGACGCTGCAAGCTTCATTGACCACAAACGCAACAACAAGCGAGCAAGTTTCGTCATCCTCGCTGGCGTTTTTGCCCTTCTGTTTATCGTTGCCAACTTCATCGTCGGCATATTCGGGGGTTATTCAAAACAGGAATGTGGTGTAGCAACTCGCGATATCTACGGTCGTATTTCGCAAGATTGTCAGAGCAGTTTCAATTTCAACGGCGCTGTTCTAGTTCTGACAGTTCTGCTCGTGCTCGGATATCTGCTCCTCGCCTGGTTGTTCTCGGCGTCCGCAGCGCTCAGCATGGCGAAGGCCCGACCCGCTGACGGTCCAGAGTTTTCAGAACTCCGGAACATCGTTGAACAGATGGCCATTGCCGCTGGCATCCCTGTTCCTGCCGTCTTCGTTGTTGATGATCCGGCGCCGAATGCATTTGCTACGGGGCGCAATCCGAAACATGCAGCGATCACTGTGACGACTGGTTTGTTAACGGTTATGTCCCCTCGTGAATTGCGCGGAGTCATTGCGCACGAGACGGGACACATTGTGAACCGTGACATTGCAGTCACAACGCTCGCTGTGCTGGCTGTCGGTGCGATTGCGGTCATCGCACAGATCGGAATTCGTATCGGTTTCTTTAGCGGCGGCCGACGCAATGAAGCGGCAGGGGCGATGATGCTTGTGGGCATCGTCCTCTACCTCATCGCAGTGCCTGCCGGAATGCTTCTGCGGGCAGCGCTTTCGCGAAAGCGAGAAGGAATGGCTGACGCGACGGCGGTCGAACTCACTCGAGAGCCTGGGGGTATTCGCTCTGCGCTCGAGAAACTCGAAGCCGATACAACCGTGATTTCGAGTCCTTCAGCGGCGAGTGCGCACCTGTGGATCGAGTCACCCCTTGAGCGCGGCGGGAGTGAAGGCATTCAGGGCGCCTTCGGTCGGCTTATGGACACCCATCCGCCTTTGGCAGAGCGAATCGCAATTCTTCGTGCCATCGAAGGCCTTGATCCCGAGGGTCGAGGGCCGAATGATCCCCCTTCGTTCCCAGCCTTTTCTTGAGTTCACTGCGGTAATGGTGTGAACCCCCTCAGCATTGGCCATACTTGTGGACCGGTTTCAGGAAGGCATTCATGAAGTTCACTGTCGGTTCCAAGGTCATCTATCCCGCGCACGGCACTGCCGAGGTCACTGGTCGTTCGACCCGAGTGGTCGATGGCAAGAAGGTCAAGTACCTCGAGCTGTCGGTTGCGGCTGGTGACGACTCATGGCGCGGCGGGAATCTCAAAGTGTCGGTGCCCGAGGATCGTGCTGAAGACCTCGGTGTTCGTCAGGCCATTTCTGAAGAAGAAGTCGAAGACGTGCTCGCAGTGCTCGCAGTTCGTAACGTTCGCGTTCCTACAAACTGGTCACGTCGATTCAAGAACCATCAAGAGAAGATGAAGTCGGGCGACATCTACGAATGTGCTGAGGTCGTACGTAACCTTGCGCTTCGCGATCGCCAGTCATCGCTCTCAAGCGCCGAGAAAGCAATGCAGATCCGTGCGCGCCGAATTCTTGTTTCGGAACTTGCAGTGTCGTGGAACACCACGATGGAAGACGCCGGCGCTCGCGTCGATCTCGTTCTCGCCGAGGACTAAGCCCTAGTCCGCTTTCTTGGCGGGATGGATGACATCTTTCAGTGCTTCATCGGAAAGAACGAACGCGTCATTCGTGGCTTCCGCGCCTGGCTCTACAAGTTCCGGCCATTGCGTGCCGGGCAGGACTGCAACTTCGAAGAGTTCGGTAACTGATCCTTCGAAGCGCATGAAGCCGACAACCTCGCCAGAGTTGATGTCGACGGCCCACACGCCACACTCGCGCGGTGTATCTGCCTGAGTGATCGGGAGCCCGTCGAACACCGTCTCGCGAACTTTTGAGAGTCCGATGAACGCGATGTTTCCGACAAACGAAAGACCACGGGTGAAGCCGGGGAGAATGGCAATAGTTTCGCGTTCACCGGTTTCGATGTCGACAGTGCAAAGCGCTCCACGACCAGACTCAAGGACCCACAACTTGTCGTTATGCCAGCGGGGCGAGTGCGGCATTGAAAGACCGACGGTGATTGGAGCGCCACCTTCGATATCGAGAATTGCGCCACCTGCGGCCTTGTCGTCGCGCCAACCGTTGGGCGTGTCGGTCATGCCGAGAACGGTGACGTACTTCGGGCGTCCTTCGACCATTGCCAAGCCATTGAGGTGGCAGCGATCGTCGGCCGAGAGGCCGGAAATGAATTGCGGGCGCCACTGCGGAGCGAACGAGTTTTCGCGATCGAACTTCACCAAGCAAGAAAAGCGTGTGGCGACGGCCCAAAGTTCTCCGTCGGCGTCGTAGCCGAGATCGTGGATACGAATGTCGCCGGTGGTGTGACCGCGGCGAGGCATGTAACACGCGTCGATGCGGCCTTCGGGATCAATTGTTGAGGCGGCAGCTTGTTGGTTCCAGAATTCCCACACGGTTGTCTTCGTGCCCAGCGCCAACTTCGCCCCTTGCACGGCAACACCCATCGGGCTTGGGAAGTAGCGAAGGTGCGTATTGACCTTGTCGCCGTCGCGACGAACAAGGACGAGCCGACCGCTCTGGTAGGTCGTAACTGCAAGCGAACAATTCGCGGCTTCGAGAATGCTGGCAAATGACCCAGTAAAGACACTTGAAAAATCAGTGGGGATGGCGCCATCGGGTTCTTCAGTGAGCCCAACCTTGACGGCTTCGGCTGAACGAGTCTTCGACGGCTGAATGGGGGGCGGATCGGCGAAAACGTCGTGAGCGCGAACCGCAACAGGGTCGACAATGTCCCAGACCTTCTTCATCTCTTCAGCGTTGCGTTCCCACTTGGAGGCCTGCGGAGCTTCAAGCGTTGTTGCCGAGAGTGGAAGTTCGCCACCAGTTTCGGTGTCCCATGTGAGATCGAGATTGGTGCAGAGGCGCGCGAGTTCTGCATCGGGATCAGCGAGCAGCGCGGAGTAACTCGTGACACACCAACGATCGGGCTCTAGCGCTTCAAGATCGTCAAGCAACGTTGTCGTAGCGGTTACCCATTGATTGGCAACAATCTCGGGCAACGACCTGCCGATGAGATCACGCCACCCCGGAGTCAGGAGGAGCGACCAGCGATCGCCAGTCCATTCTGGAAGTTCTGGGTAGGTCACGAACTGACCAGAACGCCATGCATCGAGCATGCTGCTAATCGTTTCGCGAGGGTCTCGCCACAAGTAGACAAACTTTGCATCGGGGTATGCGGCCGCAAGAAAGGGAATTCGCAGAGAGTTTTTCGGTGTCTTCTCGATCATGCGCACGACTGATCCGGGCTGCACTGGCTCGCCATCGCGATTCTTCAGTCGTCGAACAAATGAACCGCTGAGCTTTTCAACGACCTCAGGAGTGATGTCTTCTTCGGTGAGACGGTTTGAGTCCCAGCCATGAGACGCGGGTGCGAGTGCAGGGAATGCCTCGATGAGCTGGTGGCTTTCGCCGCCGATTGTGTAGGACTCCTTGGCGCGCATCATCGCTTCGAACAACATCGTGCTACCCGAGCGCGGGGACGAAATGATGAACACAGGTCGATCGAGGGTGATCGGTTCACCGATTTGTTTCGGTGCTGGCATTGCAGGAGCTGAGGGAGCCGGTGCAGCAGCGGGCGCGGGTGCACCCCCGGGTGCGGCGGCAGGGGCAGTACCCATGCCGCTCGGTGCAGCAACGGCGCCGGGTTGTGTCACCGAAGGACGAAGTACGAGTTGTCGAATCGCTTCGTTGACTTTGACCGTGTTGGGAAGCGCTTGGGAATAGGGATCAACGATTGCGTCGGCCTCATCACGAAGTTTTGCGTACGAGTCGAATCCCTGTGGGTGCTCACCGAAATGGGCCCAGCACGCTTTCCACGAACGTCGGAAGGGAATAAGCGCACGGTCGAGTTCAACGGCGCGATCAAGATCAACCTCTGCGAATTGATGAAGGATGTTCGCAAGCGTTTGGTCGATCTCTGCCGAAGGCATGACGGTCGGTTGGTTCATCGTTTCGAACGCGATCGAGGTGACCTGTTGCACCTGGGGCAGCGGTGAGTTGGCGTCAGCTGCACCCGTTTGCCGATCGATGAGTGACCAAAACCCCGCTCCGCCGACGGTGTCGATAACAAGGTGGATGCGCGACGCGTTGACGGGGTTTTCGACTCGGTGTGGTTCCCACGTATCGAAGACCCAGCACGAGCCTGGTTCCATATGAATGGATTCATCGTCGACATGAAAGAGCACAGCTGGGTCGGTGATGATCGGAATATGAACGCGAAGGTGATCCCACCAATAGCGGTTGGTATCCACATGTGACTTCACTTCGGACTCGATGTCGATGCGCATGAGTCGCGTGCGCCCGATGGGGCAGCCGAGTCCGGTGAGCCCAGCCATGACGTTGACAATCGACGGCAACGTTTCGAGGTGAGGTGTTGGCCGCATTGGGCCTACAACGGAATCATTGTTGGCATCACCCATGACCGACACCAATGCAAGGGCGCTATTGCCAGGCATGCCCTCTGGGTGGGGGCGCCAAACATCTTCAGGGATCGCGCTGACCTCGGCAATGAGGGCGTTGATGTCTGTGCTTATCGGTAATCGGACGATCGGTTGGTCAAGGCGCATGCGAATCTCCGAGAAGAGGTCTGCGCAACTTATCCCGGTAGAAGGTTGGTGCTCTAGGCGAAAGTTTCTTCGAAATGCGATTATCTCAAATCTTGTGAGTCGAGGGACTGGGCATGGCAGTCTGAGCGAATGACAGAGACGTTTTGGGGGTTGGTGGTAGCGGTAGCGGACGAGTATCCGAATCGTGTTGTCGCTGTTGACGACTATGGGCGTTTGCTGACCTCTTCGCTATTGCGTGACGAAGCGGAATCGGTTGCTGCTGGTCTCCTGCAACTTGGAATCGGCCCCGGATCGATTGTGTCGTGGCAGTTGCCGACAACATTGGAATCGCTCGTGATGCTGGCGGCTTGCGCTCGACTGGGAGTTGTACAGAACCCAATCATCCCCATGCTGCGACATGCCGAAGTGGGTCATATCGCTGGGCAAATTGAAACAGATCTCCTTGTGATCCCGGACCACTGGCGGGGATTCGATCATGTGGCGATGGCCAAAGACCTCGGAATCCGGTCGTGGTCGGCGGAGTACGAAGCCCCGGTCACTGCGTTAACGCCATTGCGACTGCCTTCGGGAGACGTTTCGCAACTTCCGGCGCCGCCAGTAACGAATGACGACTGTCGCTGGATTTATTTCTCCTCCGGAACGACGGCCGCTCCGAAGGGAGTCCGTCACAACGACAAGTCTGCGATCGCTTCGGGAGCTTCGCTTTCTGAACGACTCGGATTCAGCCCCGATGACGTGTATCCGATCGCATGGCCGTTCACCCATATCGGTGGAATCGCGATGTTGGTGACATCGCTCAACACCGGTGTTCGTCTCGTGTTATTCGACCTATTTGATCCCGCCACGACAGCCGACCGGATGGCGACGCATGGACCAACAATGTTGGGCTCTGCTGTTCCCTTCTTTCGAGCGTTCCTCGATGCGGAACACCGAGCTGACGGTCAGTTGCTTCCCAACGTGCGCGGTTGTGTTGGTGGCGGTGCGCCCATCCCCGGAGATGTCAACCAAGAACTTGTCGATACGTTCGGAGTCGCAGGCGTCGTTGGTGCCTATGGACTCACGGAGTTCCCAAATTGCACCTGTGAATGGTTCGACGGCCCTGACGTAGGTCGCGATGTTGGGCCGGCTGGTCCCGGTGTCGAAGCCCGAGTCATCGATGGTGAACTCCAGTTGAGGGGTACGCAGTGCTTCTTGGGGTACGTCGATGAATCATTGAATGCCGCAGCATTTACCGAAGATGGATGGTTTCGAACGGGTGATCTCGCTGAGATTGGTGACGATGACCGCATTCGTATCGTCGGTCGGCTGAAAGATGTGGTCATTCGAAACGCTGAGAACATTTCTGCGACCGAGGTTGAAGAAGCAGTGCTGTTCCATGGTTCGGTAGCAGATGTGGCTGTCATTGGCCTTCCTGATTCCCGCACAGGCGAGCGAGTGTGTGCCGCAATCGTCTTGACTCCAGGGTCAACAATCGATGTTCCAACGTTGGCCGCTCACTGCATTGAATTGGGGTTAGCGAAGTACAAATGCCCGGAACAAGTGGTCGTCATTGAGTCGATTGAGCGAAATCCGATGGGCAAGATTCAGAAAGACAAAGTTCGCGAAGCAGTCCTTCACGCAATCGAAAGCAATTAAAAGTTAAGTGCGGGGGAGTCCTAGCACGCGTTGGGCAACGATGTTCCGCTGGATCTGACTGGTTCCGCCAAAGACGCTTGCAGCGCGCGCCCACAAGTAACGCTCAAGTTCGTCGCTTGTTGGTTCAAGCAGTGCCGTTGCGTTGGACTGCAGCGCAGCGGAGTGAAGAAGTTGATCGACCTTTGTCATGAGCAACTTGTCGATTGAGCCTGTGGTGACGTCGAATGTCCCAGCACAACGCTCCGACAGGGTGACCGCAACGGTTGCGTCAAGCGCTTCGATCCATGCTGCAGCCCGTTGAACATCGGTGCGAGCTGCGGTTTCAGGTGTGGCGAGAAGAGCAAGTGCAGTTCGCCGAAAGCGAGAGATCCAACCGATGTCTGCAGGACCTCGTTCGATGGCGAGGAGTGACATCGCGATTTCCCAGCCTTGACCCTCGGTCCCGAGAAGTGCAGCGTGGGGGACACGAACATTGTCGAACGCAACTTCAGCGAACTCGTCGGAATCCCACGCGGTCAGGATTGGTGAGACGTTGATTCCGGGAGCATCGAGCGGAAGAAGAAGTACGGAAAGCCCACGGTGAGGGTGATCGCCAGTTCGACATAGCAGCAGGATCCACTCCGCTTGGCCAGCTTCGCTTGTCCAGATCTTGCGTCCATTAATGATGAAATCGCCCTCATCAAAAACTGCTCGCGTTCGAATCGCAGCGAGATCGGAACCGGCGCCGGGCTCACTGAAGCCCTGGCACCATCTCACGGAACCATCGAGCATGCGGGCGAGATGCACTTCGCGTTGAGTGGGTGTTCCAAATTCGGCGATTGCGTGGGCGAGATGGGCAATCGCTGGCGGTGGTGGGAACCCGCCTTCTCCAAGTTCTTCGGAAACGATCGCATCGCATGTGACCGGGAGCCCTGCACCACCGGCATCGGTGGGCATTGACATGCCCACAAATCCGGCTGCGGCCAACTGTGTATGCCATTCATGTTCAGAAGGTTTCGTAGCTAGCCAAGTTCGGAGTCGAGAACGAACGGATGCCTCGACTTCGTCGTCGCGTAAGTCGAATGTGTCGATACCGGCAATACCGGTTGGCGTCGTCGTGACCGGAGCCTGAAGAAGGACGAGAGGCGTTGACGGTAGGTGCGATCGATTCGAAAGCGCTCGCCGCAACCGGACGGACATCAGGTGTTCCCAGGTATGGCCGACACCACCGAGCACTTGAGTTGCAACTTCACACGCGGT
>SYBH01000148.1 GCA_005787345.1 Actinomycetota bacterium | reverse complement strand
GCCAAACCACATGTGGGCGAGTTCGTGATTAATGACGTCGGTGACGTTGAGTAGTTCTGCCTGAGTGGTGGTGGCGGGGTCAACCAGCAGAAGAATCTCGCGGAATGTGACACATCCGAGGTTTTCCATTGCGCCGAACGCGAAATCAGGGACAGCGACGAGATCGAGCTTGTCGCCTGGATAAGGGATTCCGTAGTAGTTCGTGAAGTGTTGAAGGCAGAAGGCGCCAACTTCTAGGGCGAAGTCGGTGAGGTGGCCCTTCCCTTTGGGGTAGATGACTCGCATTGGCGTGCCATCAACGTCGATCGGAGCGGTGGCTTCGAGTGGGCCGACCACGAATGCCACGAGGTAGGTCGACATCACGATCGTCTCGGCGAAGCGCACCAGATGTTTTCCGATGCGATCGGGTGCAGGTACGCGTGAAAGTTCCAATGCATTAGAAACGGCAAAGAGGCCTTCGTCGACAATCAAAGAAATAACAAAGGAAGCTTTGTGATCGGGTTCGTCCCAGCATGGGAATGCTCGGCGAGCATCGGTGGCTTCGAATTGGGTGGTGGCGATGACCTGCTCAACACCGTCAGTATCGGTGAAGGTGGAGCGGTAGAAGCCGCGCAGTTTGTCGTTGAGCTGTCCGTTGAACCGAATGCGGAGATGTGCTTCTCCAGGAACAAGGGTGCGTTCGAGCGTGAACGTCACTCGCTCGGTCTCGGCATCAAGAGCGATGCCGATGACGGCGAGAGGTGTGCCGTCAGAGAGGGGGCCTTCGGTGAGTTCAGCGGTGAGGATGTCGAGGTCGAGGGCGTTGCACGCGATGGTGTCAGTCGGGGCGGTGACCAGAACGGAAATCAGCACCTCGCCGGCGAACGTGGCGGCTTCAAGATCGGGTTCAAGGGTGAGTTCGTAGCGGACAGGCCGAATGGGGCCGTCGAGGCGGTAGGGGTTGGGTTCGCCCTCGTGGGGGAGAAGTTCTGTATCGGTCACGGAGCCAGCGTAGGGTCGGACCCGATGACTGCGCTCCTTCCTCCCTCAGACCGATCCCTTGATGTGCTCTGCGTTGGCAATGCGATTGTCGACGTACTTGCCCAGACCGATGATTCCTTCTTGGAGGATCACGCGATGGTGAAGGGTTCGATGCAATTGACCGATCCCGATCGTGCTCGCACCATCTATGCGGCGATGCCTCCAGCGGTTGAAATCTCTGGTGGCTCTGCTGCGAATACCGCAGCTGGTCTGGCCTCGCTTGGGACTTCAGTGGCGTTCATCGGCAAAGTTGCCGACGACGATCTAGGTGAAGTTTTCGCTCATGACATTCGTGCCGCTGGGGTTGCGTTTCATGGTTTTCCGGCAACCGGTATTGAAGCAGCAGCGGGAACTGCTCGTTGCCTGATCTGTGTCACTCCCGATGCACAACGAACAATGAACACCTCATTAGGTGTCGCCGGTCAGCTCACGACCGACGATATTGATCTTTCACTCGTACCGACAGCACGGGTTGTGTATCTCGAGGGGTATCTATGGGATGAGCCTGCCGCCAAGAGCGCACTTCGGAATGTGATGGGTTGGGCTGCAAGCGCAGGTACCCGAGTCGCATTCACACTTTCCGACGGATTCTGCGTCGATCGCCATCGCGCCGAATTCTTAGAGATCGTTGAACATCACGTCGACATTCTTTTTGCAAATGAAGATGAAATTTGTTCCTTGTATGAGGTCGATGACTTCGACGAGGCTGCCCGTCGTGTCGCTGGTCATTGCGCAATCGCATGCCTTACCCGTAGCGAGGCTGGTTCCGTGATCATCTCTTCCGACGGCGAGCGTGTCGATGTTCCGGCGGCCCCTGCAAACCTTGTCGACACAACTGGTGCGGGCGACCTCTACGCCGCAGGGTTTCTCTCTGCGTGGGTTGGGGGTTCCGATCTCCTTACGGCGGGCCGTACCGCTTCCATCGTTGCGGCCGAAGCTGTTTCACACATAGGCGCACGTCCACAGGTCAATCTCTCGGCGCTGGTGAAAGGCGCGTTATGAGTTCGTCGTTGAGTTCTTCATGCTTCAATGTTGAGGTGACCGACAAGGTCGCCCATATTCGCTTGAACCGTCCCGACGAACTCAATTCGATGGTCCGAGAGTTTTGGACGGAACTTCCCGAAATTGTTCGCGGGCTTGATGCCCGCGGCGACGTGCGGGCGATCGTTGTTTCCTCAACCGGTCGTCATTTCAGCGCCGGTATGGACCTTGGCGTCTTTACTTCTGGCGATACGGCGATAACGCCGGGTGATTCCCATGAAATGGGCCGCGTACGTGCCCGACTGCGTCAAACCGCACTCTTGTTACAGGAGAGCTTTACCTCGTTTGAGCGAGTTCGCATGCCTGTGCTTGTCGCAATTCAAGGAGGGTGTATTGGTGGCGCGGTCGACATGGTGACGGCTGCCGATATGCGATATGCAACAGCAGATGCGTTCTTTGTGATTCAGGAAATCAACATCGGGATGACCGCCGATGTCGGTACGTTGCAACGTCTCCCGAAAATCATTCCCGATGGCATTGCGCGAGAAATGGCCTATACCGGTCGACGTTTGTCGGCCCAACGGGCCCTTGAGGTGGGGCTGATCAACGAGATCTTCTCGACTCACGAAGAACTCGTCGCTGGAGTTCTTGCTATCGCTCGCGAAATCGCGTCCAAGAGTCCGCTCGCAATCTGGGGCACCAAAGAAATGCTTCTGTACTCGCGAGATCACAGCGTGATCGACGGACTGAATCACATTGCGACATGGCAAACCGGAATGTTTCAGCCCTCTGACATGATCGAGACTTTTACGGCAAAGGCCGAAGGTCGAGATCCGGAATTTCCTGATCTGTTGCCAGAACCCGATTCGTTCTGAGTGAGGCTGACTGAACTAGGCCGGTTGTTCAATCGGAGGGAGGAAATCCCAAGGGAGATCTCCGACCTTCACGAGGATTGCGGAAATCCAACCGCCCATAGCGCCAACGTTGTCATCGAGGCGAGCGCCGTCGGCCAGCGTTTCTTCGTCAACCTCGTAACTGCCTTCATAGCTGACTTCAATCGCGTACTCGGGTTGATCAAATGTCGTTGCAAAAATCGTCTCGACAGTTGGGCCTGATCGTTCAAGACGGTCGTTGCCTATCGGAGGGCTGAGGTCGGGTAGCGCTGCGATCAGCGTTGCGGGATCGGGTGCGGCCGAGAGACGCTGAACGCGAAGGACGAGTTCAATATCGATTCGGGGAGCTTCGTCGAGGGTTTCCCCGATGTACCAAGACCGATAGGCAGTCTGCGCCCAGGTAGGCCATGTGAGAGTGAGGTCGGCTTGGACTCGGGGTGGAACGCCCTCGCCCGGGAGCCCGTAAGTGGTTTCCCATGTCATATCGCCCAGCAGCATGTCCATGTTGAATCGTTCTTCGAAGGCCTGCCGTTCAAGCATCGCCCCTTCGAAGGCATCGCGAAGCGCTCCGATGGCATCGGTAAACACGTGATCAAGCACGGCGTGACCCTATCGGTCTCAGGGAGCGCGTATGCCCGAAAACTCCAAGGGCACTGCGGTAGTTTCGGCACTGGTCTTTCTTGATGAGAGGGGCCGCTCATCAGTTCGCTTCTCCGTCCAACTGGGAAACTTCTCCATGCTTTTCCCCACCATCGATTTCGCGGTTTTCTTCTTGGTGGTCTTCACCGTGAGTTGGCTGCTCCGACCCCACAAGATCGCATGGCGCTGGTTCATCCTCGCCGCAAGTTTTGTCTTCTACGGGTGGTGGGACTGGAACTATCTGATGCTGCTCTTCTTGAGCATTGGTATGAACTGGTTTTTTGGATGGGCGGTATTCCGCGCCCTCACTCCAGAAGGAGAGCGGACCAACGCGAGTCGATGGGTCGTGCGAATTGCCGTCATCGCCAATCTCGGCATTCTCGGTTATTTCAAATATGTCGACTTCTTTCTCTCGACAATCACCGAAAGAATGCGGTCGATTGGAATCTCTGTCGATACTCCACTTCTCAACATCATTTTACCGATCGGAATTTCGTTCTTCACCTTCCAGGCAATCAGTTATGTGATCGATATCGGACGAGGGGAGTGGCGCAAGCCCCTCAATTTTCTTGACTTCGGGGTCTACCTCTCGTTTTTTGCTCATCTCGTTGCCGGACCGATCGTGCGGGCGAGTGAATTTGCCCCTCAGCTCGAGGAACAACCTGATCCCCGCTATGTGAGGTCGGGCGAAGCCTTCATGCTGATTTTCCGGGGCATGTTCAAGAAGGTTGTGGTTTCGAGCTTCTTGGCGACTCAGATCGTCGATCCAGTCTTTGCCAATCCAGATGGTTATGGCTCGCTCGCTGTTCTTTTGGCGATTTATGCCTATGCGATCCAGATCTACTCGGATTTCAGTGGTTATACCGACATCGCAATCGGAATCGCGTTGCTCCTCGGGATCAGGTTCCCGCAGAACTTCGATTCTCCCTATATCGCCCTCTCGTTGCAGGACTTCTGGAACCGTTGGCACATGACGTTGTCGCGTTGGTTGCGTGACTATCTCTACATCCCGCTCGGTGGAAACCGGGGTTCGAAAGCCATGATGTACAGGAACTTGTTCCTCGTCATGATCATCGGCGGATTGTGGCATGGAGCGAACTGGACTTTTGTTGCTTGGGGCGCAATTCATGGCGGTTATCTCGTGGCGGAACGCATTGTTCGGGCCAAATGGAAAGGCCATGAACTTGGTCTGCCTCCGCTTCTTGTGAAATCGATGCAGTGGTTCTTGGTCTTCAACGTGGTGTGTCTGGCATGGGTGTTCTTCCGAGCCCAGTCAATTGATGGCGCATTCACGCTTCTCGGCCGCCTGTTCGCTTCAGGTGGTTCTAGTGCCGGCGTTAGCTTGCTTCTTGTCGTCGTCATCGTGGCGAGTGTTGCCTCACAGTTCGTGCCGCCTCGTGTCCCTCAGAAAGCTGAAGTGTGGTTTGCGACCTGGGCACCCGCGCTGCAAATCGCTGCACTTGCTGCCGGTCTTGTCCTAATCGATGCGCTTGGTCCCGAGGGGATCGCGCCATTCATCTACTTCCAATTCTGATGGAGGGCCCGCGATGAGCCAGCAACAAAAGCCGTCAAGTCGAGGGCCACGAGTCAATTGGCGAAAGCTTTTTGAACCACTCCGCCCTCGTAAGGAAGGAACGATGTCGGCAGGCATGATCCTGGTTGTGATTCTGGTGGCACTTTGTCTCGCAGGACTCCTCAATGCGGATGCGACATTGCGTAAGAGCAACGCCAAGGGTGATAGCTGGCGTAATGGAATCGCCAGGACAGTCGCTTCAGTGACCGACACATTCCAGATAAATTTCTTCCGTAACGCGATCGATGATGCGATCGGCAAAAACCAAAGCAGCGAGATCGATGTTGAGGAACTCTTGCGCCAGCAGGCCGAGGCAGAAAGTGCGGCCGCAGCGGCTGAAGCGAACAAAGTCCCAGAACTTGTTGCTCCTACTCCTGCAGAACCGATGAAGATCTGGGTTGGTGGCGACTCCATTACACAGACCTTCGGCACCTCGTTTCAGCGGATAACGCAGTCGACGGGCATCTTCACGCCAACGCTGGACTTTCGTGTCTCCACGGGGCTGGCTCGTCCCGATTACTTCAACTGGCCTGAGCACTTGGTGAAGAACGTTCTCCCAGCGAATCCAGCGATTCTCGTCATCATGTTTGGTGCGAACGACGGCCAGAACATGCTCGATGCCAATAACAAAGTTCTCGAGCGCTTTTCCGAACCGTGGTTGGCGGAATATCGACGGCGAGTTTCCGCCACGATGGATCTCTTGAAGTCGCCAACCAATGATCGAATAACGATCTGGTGTGGGCCTCCGCCGATGGGCCCTGGGACAAAGACGAAGGGTATGGATGAGTTGAGTTACATCTACTGGACAGAAGCACAGTCGCGTCCGTGGATTCAGTACTTCGACACGTGGCCGTTCTTCACCGATTCGGACTTCCAGTTTGTCGCCAATTTGCCCAACGCTGATGGTGTGGTGCGCGGCGTGCGCCAGAGAGACAACGTGCATCTTTCAACTGTGGGTGGCGACCGCCTCACGTGGGCCGTTATCGACCGAATCGGAAAACTTGTCGACATTTCGGCAGGCAAAGTCACTCCACCTCCGGGACAAGGGCCGCCGGCAAGTGTTGTTGAGCGCACCGAGATTCCACCCGAGATGCCAGGAGCGGAATAACGGTTGCTGCCTCGTACTCCCTCGTTCGTGGAAGTCGCTGACGCGACGACGTGGGCTACGGGTGCGACGCAGTGACGGTGGTGAGGATGCCACCGCGAACTTTCCACACCGTTTCGACGGTCATTCGTCGCGGCGAAAGCGCCTGCACGAGATCATCGAGGATGGTGTTCGTGACGGCCTCGTGGAAGGCACCTTGGTCACGATAGGACCAGATGTACATCTTGAGGCTTTTGAGCTCAACGAGAAATTCGTTAGGCACATAGGTGATGCGAACAGTCGCGAAATCCGGCTGACCGGTAACGGGACAGAGGCATGTCAACTCATCGGTCTCGCAGAGGATCTCGTAATCGCGACCCTTTTCAGGGTTCGGGACAGTGACGAGTTCCTTTGATGGTTGGCTAAGCACGAGAAAAGGCGCGAGGCGACGGCAGGAGGCTGAATCAGCCGCGACCGGCGTTGGGCTTGGTGCCGTGGTTTGCTGGCTTGCGACGGGCGTTCGTGCGGCGCTTGTTGGTTTTCTTTGACATAGGGGCGAAATCTTAGGCCCAAGGCCGCGTGGGGACCAATTGCATGCCAGGGATTGCGATAGTGCCGTTGGCAGTGGGGTGGTTGGCCAGGGTTTGTCATCGAAGTCTGATGGTGGGGGCCATGTAGCCTGCGCCCCTCATGGAAAAGTTCGGTTTTGTCGGTCTGCCAAACGCAGGCAAGTCCTCGCTCTACAACGCTCTCGCCGGAGGCGGCGCTCTCGCTGCGCCCTACGCCTTCGCCACGAAGGATCCCAACGTTGGTGTGGCCAAGGTGCCTGATCATCGTTTGGAGAAGCTCGCGATCATGAGCAATGCCAAGTCGGTCATCCCTGCCAGCGTGCAGTTCGTCGACATTGGTGGCCTCGTCGAAGGGGCCAGTACCGGGGAAGGCCTCGGCAATAAGTTCCTCGCCAACATCCGCGAATCTGACGCAATTGTTTTTGTGCTGCGCGCGTTCGAAGACGATGACGTTCCCGGCCCTTCGGATCCGTTGGAACATCTCCGCATCGTTGAAATCGAACTT
This sequence comes from Actinomycetota bacterium, assembly GCA_005787345.1. Classification (GTDB taxonomy): domain Bacteria; phylum Actinomycetota; class Acidimicrobiia; order Acidimicrobiales; family Acidimicrobilacustridaceae; genus Acidimicrobilacustris. The sequence continues at coordinate 78,882 of SYBH01000148.1, read as the reverse complement.
GCACTTGCCGATCTCGAAACTGTCGAGAACCAAATCGAGAAGCGTCGCAAAGCAGCCAAGCAGGATCGATTCATTGCCGATGAGGTTGAAGCTCTCGGTAAAGCGCTCGAGATCCTTTCGGAAGGCACACCGCTCTACCGCAGCGATCTCGATGCGGAATCTCGCGATCTCATCAAGAGCTATTTCCTGCTGACCAATAAGCCAGTGCTCGCAATCGTCAATGTCAGCGAGAGCGACCTTGACCGTATCGATGAAAAGACCGCACCCGTGATCGAAGAATTCGGTGGTCACGGCGAAGTCATCGGCATGTGTGTTCAGCTTGAAGCGGAAGCAGCAATGCTCGACGCCGATGAACGGGTTGAGATGCTCGAAGGACTCGGGCTTGGTGAAGGAGCGTTGCCGAGGTTCCTTCACGCCGCCTACCGAATGCTCGGGCTCCGCACCTACTTCACCACCGGCGAGAAAGAATCACGGGCATGGACGTTCCGTGCTGGCTACAAGGCCCCTCAGTGCGCAGGTGTCATCCACACCGATTTTGAGCGCGGGTTCATTCGGGCCGAAGTCATCCATTGGGATGAGCTGCTCGAGGTCGGGGCCTGGTCGAAAGCTCGCGATGCGGGGATTCTCCGAGTTGAAGGCAAGGAGTACCAACCTGCCGATGGTGACGTGATGGAGTTCCGCTTCAACGTCTGAGGCTCGTAGCATCGGCGATATGTCGTCGAGTGAATCTTCGGGCAATTGGTTGGTTCTCGATGGACGCGTCCTTGCCACGCTTGAGATCGCAGCAACCCGACGCGATCGTCGGCGGGGATTACTTGGTCGAGACGGCATCGAAGGGGCACTGCTCCTCACGCGAGCCAAATCTGTGCACACGCTTGGCATGAGGTTCTCAATCGATGTCGCCCATCTCGACAGTGACGGTGTGGTTCTTCGACTCACGACAATGAAGCCGCGTCGTCTCGGAGCGTTCATTATGCACTCGCGCTCTGTCATTGAAACCGAAGCTGGCGCACTCGCCCGTTGGGGTGTTGTCAAGGGCGACCGACTGGAGGTTCGATGAGTTCGTCAATGTCTGGTCGCTTGGTTCTCGTTGGAACCCCCATAGGCAATCTTGGAGATCTCTCGCCAAGAGCGCTTGAAACACTTAGCCAGGCAGCAGTGGTTGCGTGTGAGGACACGCGCCGCACCGGTCGTTTGTTGTCACACTTTGGGATTGCGTCGCCGACCTACATCGTCGTGAACGAACACACCGAGGGTGATGCTGCAGAACGAGTTATCGGGCATGTGCAGCGCGGCGATGTTGTGGTCTTGGTGAGTGACGCAGGGATGCCAGGCGTTTCCGACCCAGGCGAGTACTTGGTGGCGCAAGCAATTGCAGAGGGTGTAACCGTCGAAGTGGTTCCTGGCCCATCGGCGCTAGTTCATGCACTGGTTGCGAGTGGTCTCACAACCTCGCGATTCGTTTTCGAGGGATTTCTCCCTCGAAAAGGATCGGGGCGGGCGCTGCGACTTCGGGAACTTTCAGAAGAGCATCGAACGGCGATTTTATTCGAGGCCCCGCATCGGCTTGAAAAGACCCTCAATGATCTTGCCGATGTGTGCGGTGGCGAACGTCGCATCGTGCTTGCGCGTGAATTGACCAAACTCCATGAAGAAATCTGGCGTGGCACCGTTTCTGGGGCGATTGAGAGATGCGCCGAGATCGATCCACGCGGAGAATATGTATTGGTGCTCGATGGTGCTCCGCCTGCAGCAGAACCTACTGAGGTGGAGATTCGAGAGGCGGTCGAACTCGCGCTTGGTCGGGGCCTTTCGAAGAAAGACGCCGCCGCGGAAGTGGCGGAACTCTTTGCGGTTGCTCGTAACCGCGTGTACGAGATTGCTATCGCGCTCTGAAGATCAGAGCGCGATAGCAATCAGCAGTGAATTACGCCGGAGTGAATTACGCGGCTGGTCGGGCGTTCAGCATCGACAGCGCTGCGAATCCAACCATGTATGCACCGACATCGTTGTTCGGCGCGGCAACGGTCGACAGGCAGTCGGGCTGTTTGGTCAAGAAGGAATTGTCAGTGGTCGAGATGGGAACGACAACTTCTCCTCGAACTGCACCGGTTGCGCAGGTCGGGATGTTCAGGTTGAACACCTGGGTTTTGTCGATGGTTCCGTTTGCGATTGCGTCGCGGTTCTTCGTGAACCATTCAATAACGATCTTGGCTGATTCGGTAAATGCAAACGGTCCTGCGATCGCGCCATTGCTCGTTGCCATCGCCGGAATTTTTCGCTGCACTGCGGCGCGAGCGGCTCCAACCGTTCCTGAAATGTCAACAACGGGCCCGAGGTTGGCGCCGGCGTTAATTCCGGAGACAACAAAATCGGGTGTGAAATCGATACCCTTTTGTTCAATCGCCCAAATCATGGCATCAGCTGGCGTTCCAGCAACGGCCTTGACGGGGTAGCCACCCTTGGTCTTGAGATCGGTGGCGCTCAGCGTTCCGCCAGTGACGGTGCCGCCCTTTCCGCTTTGTTGTGTGGCGGGAGCAACAACAGTGACCTCGACATTGGGCTGGGCGCGCAGTGCTTCGGTGATTGCGTTGAGGCCATCTGAGTCGTAGCCATCGTCGTTGGTCACGACGATTTTGAGGGTCTTGGGCGCTGCAGTGGTGGTGCTTGCATCGGACTTCGCCGAGTCGCTGCTGGAGCTACCGCATGCGCCCAAGAGGAGCGCCGCAGCTACAACGACGGCACCGAGAGCGTGCTTCGGGGAGAACTGAGTCTTCATGGTGTCCTTTTCTTGTCAGGTGACCGACGAAACTTTAGGTCAAAGAATGTTCATTCGAAAGCAGGAATGACTTCACGCCCGAACAGGCGAATCATCGCAGCGATGTCTTCGAAGCTCCCTAACGAGGCTTGCCCGGTATCGGCCGGCAATCCGGCGCCGAAGGCGGTGTGGACGTGATCGCATTGCGTGGCTGCCTCGTAACTGCGGATCTGCCCGATAACGCGTTCTGGGTCGCCCCACAAAAGGCGGTCGGCGGCAATGTCCTCGGCAGTGATGGTTTCTCCGGCATCGATGCGAGCGAAGAGTTCCTTCTCTTCCTGTTCCTCGGCCGACTCCCGCCAATGAATCATGAGCCCATCAACGTAGACAGGGAGAACTTCAGTGCGGACCTGTTCATCGCTCTCACCCACCCATGCGTAGCGACGAAGAACCCAATCGGCGGGCTTGTTGAGTGCAGCGCACGCCGGTCGATAGATGTCGAGACAGTGAAGGGCTGCAGCAAGTGATTGCACGGGCCCGCAGATCCATGCATCGCCAAGGCGCGCAGCACGGTCAACCGCAGCAGGTGCGACACCAGCAACCCAAAGGGGCGGGTTGGGCGATTGCAGCGGCCGCGGATGCACAGTGAGTTCGGGGAACGAATGGAAACGGCCGTCAAAAGCCGTGTTTTCGTTCTGCCACACAAGACGCATGATCGTGAGTGCTTCTTCCATGCGTGCGCCGCGTTCTTTGAAATTCGAACCATGAACCTCGTATTCGAGAGGCCACCAACCCATGCCCACCCCAAGTGTGACTCGACCACCAGAGATCTGATCAATGGTTGCGACCTGTTCCGCAACGCGCACTGGATTGTGAATTGGGAGCTGGAAAATTCCGGTTCCGACTCGCACGGTTGATGTCCGTGCCGCAACTGCGGCGAGGAACGTGAGCGGATCGCTCAGATTTCCGGGCATGAAGTGATGGTGCCCAATGGTGACGGTGTCGAAACCTGACTCTTCTGCGATGCGCGCGAGATCAAAGGTCTCACGGAATGGGTCAGGCGATGTGAAGTCCTTGAGGAGCGGAAGCGAGAGTGAAAACTTCACAGTTCAAAGGGTCCTTTGCCCATTTGATCGCGCACAGTAACGATCTCGGGTTGTGTGAGCGAACGTCGTTGCCAGTTCGCGCCATCGACAACAAGCGTGTGGCCGCTAATGAATCGCGCGTAAGGAGACGCAAGGAACGTCGCGGCCCAACCGAGTTCGCGGGGACGACCGACGCGCAGCGCCGGTTGGCAAGCGTCTTTATCGTTTGTGCGAGCAAGGTTGCCCTTGATGTCATCAGTCATGTCCTCATGTGGCATGAGGCCGGGAACGAGTCCGTTCACCTGAATGCCGTAGGGACCCCACTCGACGGCAAGGGTCTCGACCATGTTCTTCACGCCTGCCTTTGCCGCGGCCGAATGGGCGAAGCCAGGTCCGCCTGTCCATGCGTAGGTCGCGCCGATGTTGACGATTGACCCCGGAGTGTTGGCTTCGAGATGTCGACGTGCGAATTCGCGAGCACAGAAGTACGTGCCATTGAGTGTGATGTCAACGACAGTGCGCCACGCGTTTGGCGACATGTCTTCGGCGGGCACCGGGAAATTTGCTGCCGCGTTGTTGATGAGAACATCGGGAAGACCGAATGCAGCCACGGCTGCATCAAATGCTGCAGCGATGGAGTCGGGTTCGCGAATATCGCATTGCACGGTGAGCGCGGGGGCCCCAAGAGCAGCCATCGCTACGTCTGCTTGTTCGAGGTGCTCAGGCTTACGACTTGCCACCACAATGCTGGCGCCAAGTCTCGCGAATTCCGTTGCGACGGCACGACCAAGACCTGTTCCACCGCCAGTCACAAAGACAACCTTTCCGTTATAGGTTCCGGCAGGAAGGGCGTGGGCACCAAGTTCTGGCGCGTCTGGAAGGCCGATTGGTTCTGAAGTCGACATGTCAGCTCCCGCGGTAGTTGGGTGAGCGATCTTCAGCGCGAGCAGCGCGGAATTCGGCGTAATCCTCGGACTTGTTGAGAAAGGTTTGGTAGATCAGCTCGTCGGCCATTGATGTCGTGATTTCCGGCTGTGCAAGGTGGGAAATGACGCGACGAGCCAACTTGATCGTGACGGCCGGAGCGGCGGCAATCTTCAGCGCCATTTCCATTGCGGTGTTATCGAGCTCTTCACGGGTGACGATGCGAGAAACGATGCCGAGAGAAAGCGCTTCTTGTGCATTGAGTGAACGTCCGGTCAGAACCATGTCGCTCACAACACCGTGTCCACACATTTGAAAGAGTCGGCCAACGCCGCCGGTATCGGGAATCACGCCATGTCCGGCTTCGGGGAGCATGAACTTGGCGTCATCGGCGGCGATGCGGATATCGCACAGCAGTGCTCGTTGGAACGAACCGCCGATGGCCCACCCTTGTATTGGGACGATCACGGGTGCATCAAGATCAAAGAGCTGTTGGATTCCCTTATGGCCGCGTGTCATGAGTTCATGGTGCGTAAGCCCAGTCGTGTCATTGCCGATTGATCCGACATCTCGGCCTGAAGACCAAGAGTGACCTTCGCCCCGCCAAATGACGGCACGAACCGATGGAGTTGCTCGAAGTTCGCCGAGGATGTCGAACAACTGCTTATCCATCTCGTCAGTGAAGGCGTTGCGCTTCTCTTGGTTGTTGTTCGTAATGACGGCAATCGGGCCATCGATCTCGAGTTGGACTTGTCCAGCCATGATTCCCCCTGCAGTAGAGCTCTTCCTCGCAGTCTTGCCGAACGGGCTGATTCGGTCGAACGGGTCGCCAGGGCGGAGTGTGTGGGCCACACTTGGTGAAAGGGAGGGGACCAATGCGCTGGAAAATTGGTGAAGTGGCGGTCACGAAGGTTGTGGAGCTTGAGCAAGAACTCCCCCTAAGCGGGTTGCTTCCTCGGGCGAGCGAAGAGGCTCTTGCCCCGCATCAGGCATGGCTCATGCCGTATTTCATTGATGACGAAGGCATGACGGATCTTTCAATCCACGCGTTTCTGATCGAAAGCACTGGGCTGCGCATCATCGTCGACACCTGTGTGGGCGATCGCAACATGGCCGGTCTTCCGGGATTCACTGGCGACCCCGCGTTTCTGAAGCGGCTTACGGCAGCTGGATTTCCGCCCGAGACCATCGACATTGTGTGTTGCACGCACTTGCACTTCGATCACGTGGGCTGGAATACGAAACTCGAAGACGGTAAATGGGTGCCGACATTTCCGAATGCTCGTTACTTGTTCGGTCGCGCTGAGTACGACGCATGGATGGCCGAACCTGGTGGTTACGCCTGGAACTTGCCCGACACCGTGGCGCCAGTTGTTGATGCCGGGCTTGTGGACCTTGTCGATCCCGATCACCGAGTAACGAGCGAGGTTCGATTCGTTTCCACACCAGGTCATTCCCCGGGCCACATGTCCGTTCTCATCGAGTCGAATGGCGCTCGGGCACTCATTACGGGCGATGCCACGCATCATCCGGTGCAGTGGGCCGAGACAGATTGGGGCATGAATGGGGATTGGGATGGAGTCCAGGCGGGTGATTCTCGGCGTGCGATGCGTGCTGAACATGGCGACACAGGAACGTTGATTCTGGGCACGCATTACGCCGCTCCAAGTGCTGGCCACATCGTGAGCGTTGACGGAGAATGGCAGTTTCACGTAACGACAGCGACGGAGTTCTGAGGTGACGACATCGCTGTTTGATCTCACCGGCAAGGTGGCGGTCATAACGGGAGCAAGTAAAGGGCTTGGTCGTGCGATGGCCCTTGGATTTGCTGACGCGGGTGCCGATGTAGTCGTGTCGAGTCGCCGGATCGACGCGTGCGAAGGCGTTGCGGCTGAGATCCGAGCAAAAGGGCGGCGAGCGCTTGCCGTGGCCTGCCATGTAGCGGACTGGGCCCAATGCGATGCGCTCATCGCTGACTCAGTTGCCGACTTCGGCAAGATCGACATCTTGGTGAACAACGCTGGCATCGCTCCGGTTCCGCCATCGCTCGCGGGCGTCACCGAAGAGTTGTTTGACAAGACCTTCGGGGTAAATGTCAAGGGTCCGCTGCGACTGATGGCAATGGCGGCTGAGCACATGCCCGCGGGCGGATCCATCATCAACATCAGCACGAAGGCATCGCAACGACCTTCACCCTTCACGGTTGTCTATGCGGGATCGAAAGCTGCATTGAATGCAATTACGCAAGCGACCGCCCAGGAGTTTGGTCCGCGTGGTATTCGAGTGAACGCGATTGTGTGTGGTCCGTTCATCACCGTTAGTTTCAGCAAAGCCATCCCAACTCCCGAATCAGCCGAGCGGGTTGCGAAGATGATTTCTGTGGGACATATCGGCCAACCCGAAGAGATCGTGGGGACAGCGTTGTTACTCGCTTCGGATGCGTCGTCCTACATGACGGGTTCACTCATCAATCTCGATGGTGGGGGCTCGTGAACGAAGACCCCGTCGGCTCCGAGTTGGTCGACGTTGAACGTCTTGGCGCTTGGCTCGATGGTTGTGGTCTTGAAGTCGGTCAGCCGCTAACTGTTGCTCCGCTGACCTCAGGTCGGTCGAACGCGATGTTCATCGTTCATCGCGGAGCTTCGCGCTGGGTGCTTCGTCGTCCCGCTGCTGTCGCAATTGAACGAGCGGACGAAGGAATGCGTCGTGAATATCGAATTCTCGACGCGCTTACTGGTTCCAATGTTCCGCACCCTGCAACAGTTGCATTGTGTGATGACCACGACGTTCTTGGTTGCACGTTTTTCTTGATGCAGCAGGTCGATGGAGTGAATCCTGCTCCTCCGCTTCCTAATCCGTTCACCGTTGCTGATCAGCCAAGCGTCGCATTTGCGATGGTCGATGCACTTGCCGCGCTGCATGACTTTGATTGGCGGGGAAGTTCGTTGTCTGATTTCGGCAAGCCTGATGGATTCCATGAACGTCAGGTCGAGCGATGGACTGGGCAATTGGCCTCCTACAACGGCCGAGAGCTCCCGGGGCTTCACCACGTCACAACCTTCCTTTCGGAAAACCTTCCGGGATCGTTCGAACCGTCTCTGATGCACGGCGATTTCCATATGTTCAACGCGCTGATTTCTTCAGAACCCCCGGGCGAGGTGACAGCGATCATTGATTGGGAAACCGCAACGATTGGCGATCCGCTGCTTGACCTGATCGGGTTCTGCGAAATTTGGGGGAAGGTAACAGCGGGGCCGGGTTGGCCTCGCCGCGCTGAACTGATTGCCCGCTATCGAGAACGGCGCGAGCTCAAACTTCCCTCAGACCTTTCCTATTACGAGGTGCTCTACAACTTCCGCATGGCCGTGCTGCTCGAAGGTATTTACCAACGGTCACTCCACGACGCAACGAGACCAGACTTGGTGGACGTTGGTGACGGGGCCATGGGATTTCTTCAGCGAGCGTTAGAGGTGCTTAATCAGCGTTGATAGGCAGTGTGGGGTCTGAGATCAGACCTTGTAACCGCCGTCGACGCTGATGACCTGACCGGTGATCCCACGACCGTCATCGCTCACGAGGAGGGTTGCCATGCCTGTGAGTTCCGAGGCGTCGAGGACACGATGCTGAAGGCTCTCGGCAGCCGCACGTTCTTCCTCAATCTCCACAGTTGTGCCGCGAGCAGTCGCAATGCGCTCGAAATCAACGAGTGAGGTTCTGGTCCAACCCGGGCAGAGCAGATTCGCATTAATGCCGAAAGGTGCGCCGGTCTTCGCGAGTTCTTTGGTGAAGCCGACGAGTGCGTGTTTCGCGGTGGTGTAGGGGAGTGAAGCGCCGGTGGTCTTGGAGGTTCCGGAGCCAATGCTGATGATCCGCCCGAAGCCTTGATCACGCATGCTCGGGAGCGCCGCGCTGGTTGTCCACCATGCCGAAGTGAGGCACAACACGAGGGTGGATTCGAACGCATCGTCATTGGCCAAGAACGGATCATTGTTTCCGACCGTTCCGCCGACGTTGTTGACCAGAATGTCAACGCGACCGAATCGCTCAAGCGCTTGGCTCACAGGACGACGAGCATCGTCGCGATCGGTGGCATCAGCCACTACAGCCAGACCACGGTCAGGACCGAGGCCAGCAACGCTGAGTGTGTTCTCGAGGTCAGACGCCGTGCGTGACGAAACGACCACGGTTGCTCCTTCGGCCGCGTACCGAAGTGCGATGGCTTCCCCAATCCCTCGGCCACCGCCAGTGATGACTGCAACGCGTCCGTCGAGTTGTCCCATGAGTACCCCAATCGAATCGGCTATTCAGCCCGCTGGATCAATCCTGACACGCGCAAAGCGCGACCCGTTTGAAGGCTGAGCGGCGAGGTTCATCACTCGTGGTTCGTCGGCGTTGCTGCGGCCCCGTAGCCTTGCGGTGTGTCTAAACCCTTCTACGTCACCACTCCTATTTAGTACGTGAACGATGTGCCCCATATCGGGCACGCCTACACGACGGTGACCGCAGACGCATTGGCTCGTTGGCATCGCCTCGCCGGCGACCCCACCTTTTTCCTCACCGGCACCGACGAACACGGTCTCAAGATCCAGCGTTCCGCCGATGCGAATGGCATTACTCCGCTCGAACAGGCCGATCGCACGAGCGCTCGTTTCCGCGAAGTGTGGGAACTGCTGAACATCAGCAATGACGATTTCATTCGTACTACCGAACCGCGACACATCACGTCGGTCCAAACATTCATGCAGGCCATCTTCGACAACGGATGGATCCGTAAAGGTTCATACTCGGGGCATTACTGCGTTCCGTGTGAGGCCTATTACAACGAGGCCGATCTGGTCGACGGCAACTGTCCGATCCACGGACGACCAGTGGAGTGGCTTGAAGAGGACAATTGGTTCTTCGAGTTGTCAAAGTTCGAACAGCCACTTCTTGATTGGTATGCCGCGAATCCCGGATGTGTGCAACCTGAAGGTAAGCGCAATGAAGCATTGGGAATCATCAAGCAAGGTCTAGAAGACGTCTCGGTGTCACGCACCTCAATCTCCTGGGGCGTTCCCGTTCCTTGGGACGAAGGTCATGTCTTCTACGTCTGGTACGACGCCCTCATTAATTACGCGACGGCGGTCGGATACGGTTCCGACCCCAAGCAGTTCGCCGAGTGGTGGCCCCAGGTGCACCATCTTCTGGGTAAGGACATCCTCCGCTTTCACTGTGTGTATTGGCCCGCGATGTGTCTCGCTGCTGGCATCGAACCGCCGAAGAAACTTGCGGTCCACGGCTTCTTGCTCGTCGGTGGCGAGAAAATGTCGAAGACACGCCTCAATCAGATTTTTCCTGCCGATCTTGTTGCCGATTTCGGTGTCGATGGATTCCGCTATCACTTCCTGCGAGACAATCCGTTTGGTCCCGACGGAGATTTCTCCTACGAATCAATGGTCACGCGATACAACGCCGACCTTGCGAACAATCTTGGAAACCTGTTGTCTCGCGTCGCAACAGTTGTGGGCAAAAAGTGTGACGGCATTGGACCCGCGCCCGCTGCCGATTCACCGCTCGCGGCGATCGCCGCGCAGTCGCTGGCCGACACAATCACTGGTTGGAACAACGTCACGCCAAGCATCGCCCTTGAGGCAACCTGGCGCCTTGTCGGTGCGGCTAACGCTCACCTCGAAGCGAACGAACCATGGAAAATGGATCCAAGTCCCGCTCTTGATGCAGTGATGGGTGACGCGCTTGAAGTGCTGCGCATCGTTTCAATTCTCGCAACTCCAGCTATGCCGGAAACCTGCGCGCAGATCTGGGAACGCATCGGATTGTCCGGTTCGCCAGTCGATGCTGGCGTCGCCGGCGCGACCTGGGGCGGGTATCCCGGTGGACTTCCTGTGGTGAAGGGTGACGGACTCTTCCCCCGTATCGCTAAACCCGCCGCGGACTGACGGAGTCGAAATGCGTTGGATCGATGATCACTGTCATTTGGGTGACGGAACTGACCGTTGGCCCGAGGCTGGGGCCACCATCGCGGACGCCCACGAGGCCGGCGTGATGCGAATGATCACCGTCGGTTGCGATCTCGCGTCGTCGAAGCTTGCGATTGAGGTCGCTAGCGCGTTCGACGATGTTTGGGCCACAGCTGGTGTCCACCCGCATGACGCAAGCGAGGGCATCGAGGGCATTGCCGAGCTGCTCGCTGACCCCAATGTTGTCGCTGTGGGGGAGTGCGGGCTCGATTACCACTATGACAACTCGCCTCGTGACGTGCAGCGAGAGATCTTCGCTCAGCAGATCGCACTTGCCCACGATCACGATCTGGCGTTGGTTGTGCATACCCGTGAAGCGTGGGATGACACGTTCTCGATCTTCGCGAGTGAAGGCATTCCGCCTCGCACGGTCATTCATTGTTTTACCGGGGGACCCGCCGAGGCACAGAAATGTCTCGACCTCGGCGCTTGGCTTTCGTTCAGTGGCATCGTCACATTCCCGGGAGCGCCCGAAGTGCTCTCCGCGGCAACCCTTTGCCCCCTCGATCGCCTGCTCGTGGAGACCGATTCGCCGTTTTTGGCTCCTGTTCCTCACCGCGGGAAACCGAATCGCCCCGCTCTCGTTCCCGTTGTGGGGGCGGCAATCGCGGCGGCGAAGGGGATTGATGTGGCCGATGTGGCCAATGTCACATGGAAAAATGCTGCGATGGTGTACCGGCTCCCCTAGCAGGGGATTCGCGAGTTTTTCTTCATCGCACAAAGTTGTGGACAAGTCTCTGCGACCTTGTGAGCAGGGGTTACGCGCAGTTGAACAGTGAGTGTCTCAAGTCTCCGAGATAGTTGCGGGTCCCGGACCTCCCTCCTAGGTTCTTTGGACGGCTCCGGGCGGAGTTTGCACTGCGTGATCGCGCAGGGCGTCCTTCCGCCGTGGCCAGGATCTATTGCTCGACGAAGGACGCAGTTCTGAACACCACCGTGCACCCGACGCAACGCCGACTCATGATCGCACTCGTGGTCACGCTCGCGTGTTTGCCGTTGCTGGTGATCGACATGTTCCAGCGCTCCCCGAGCAGCGGTGCAACCCAAACAGCAAGCTCAACTGATCCGAGCCTCGTTGTTGCCTCTGTCTCGACCGAAGATTCGACCACGACAACAGTGGCGGTCACGGTTCCGGTCACAGTCGCGGCTCCAGTCACAACGGTGGCCCCTCCGACCACGATTGCTCCCCGTCGGGCGCCGACCACCACCACCACAACGCCGCGACGCGCCACGACACCACCAGCACCGACCGGGAGCGCCACAGCGTCGCCGGGTCAGTGGGATCGCCTTGCGCAGTGTGAAACCGGTGGAAACTGGGCAGCGAACTCCGGTAACGGATACGGCGGCGGACTCCAGTTCGCCCACGGTCCCAGATGGTCGACATGGCGTGCCTTTGGTGGCGAGGAATTCACCGCTCACCCGTGGGAAGCGACACGAGAGCAGCAGATCGTCATCGCCGAACGTGTTCTCGCCAGCTCCGGGTGGAGCGCGTGGCCTGGGTGCTCGCCCTACTAAGTCAGACGAATCGTTCTTGGTGTGTTTCCGATTCAACGAATCTCACCATCTCCACGCAGCATCTACCGGTGAAGGTTGCCGCAGAAGGTTTGCGGTGATCGCATGACACTCACACGTCGCGACATCACGGAGTTACTTGCGCGTCATGGTCTCGAGCCAAGTCGCGCCCTTGGTCAAAATTTTCTTGCCGATCCAAATACGGTCCGTCGCATTGTGCGGTTGGCCTGCATCGATGCGAGTTCGAATGTGGTTGAGATCGGTCCTGGTGTCGGTTCGCTGACAACTGAACTTGCAGCAACGGGGGCAAACGTTGTCGCTGTCGAACTCGATCGACATCTGTTGCCGGTGTTGGCGGAAACGGTTGAGCCTCTAGGTGTTCGCGTTGTTCACGGTGATGCGCTTGAACTTGATTGGGGACAGGTTCTGTCCGCTGAGAAGCAGTGGCATCTCGTTGCGAATCTTCCCTACAACGTCGCGACGACCATTGTTCTTGATCTTCTTGACGATGTCCCACAAATCGAAACCATGCTCGTGATGGTGCAACGCGAGGTTGGAGAGCGCCTTGCTGCATCCGCCGGTGATGGTGCCTATGGCATCCCCTCGGTGAAGTTGTCACTCTGGGCCACTGCGTCGATCGCCGCTCGGATACCGGCAACAGTCTTCATTCCACAGCCGCGAGTGGAATCGGTGATGGTTCGTATCGAGCGACGATCGGCGCCGGTTGTCGGCGTCGATCACGATTCCCTCATGGATCTCGTTCGCACGGCGTTTGGCCAGCGGCGCAAGATGCTTCGCCGGTCATTGTCCTCCAAGGTCACGACCGAGCAGTTCGAAGCCGCCGGAATCGACCCATCCGAGCGACCCGAGCGCCTCGACGTTGTTCAATGGGGAGCACTCACTGCAGCGGTACTGGCTGGGGCGTGATTCGATGGGGGACGTGACTGCCGAATCGGTCCGCCTCTTTGCTCCGGCCAAACTAACGACCTCGCTTCGCGTGGTTGGTGTGCGCGATGACGGTTACCACCTCATCGATGCCGAAATGGTGTCGCTTGATTTTGGCGATTCACTCATTGTCGATTGTGAAAGCGCCGGACCAGCTTCGGTGAGCTTTGCCGATGTCGATGGCAAAACCATTGATCTCGGTGTCGACAACCTCGTCTCTCGTGCATTGGCCATGGTGGGTCGCGACGCGTCCGTTCATGTTCAAAAGTTGATCGCGGCTGGTGCGGGACTCGGAGGCGGTTCTGCCGATGCCGCCGCCATTCTCCATTGGGCAGGTATGACTGATCCCGCTCAGGCGGTAACGCTTGGCGCCGATGTGGCCTTCTGTCTCCTCGGCGGCAGAGCGCGGGTGCACGGGATCGGCGAGCAGATCGAACCGTTGCCTTTTGAAGAGCGGACCTTCACATTGCTCACCCCACCAGTGATGTGTTCAACCCCTGCGGTCTACAAGGCTTGGGACGATCTTGGTGGTCCCCTCGGAACGAACGGCAATGATCTGGAACCAGCGGCGCTGCTGGTCGCGCCTGAGCTTGCTCGCTGGCGCGACGAACTCGCCGCGGCTAGTGGCCGTCAGCCTCGCCTCGCAGGATCAGGGTCGACCTGGTTTGTCGAGGGTGCGTTCCCGGGCCCGGGGCGAGTCATTACACACGCAAGCCCTGCTCGCTAGCTCCCGCAGGAGCGTTGCTTGTCGCTCGCCGTATGGGCCCGTACGCGGACCCACCCGGCTCTCGGGCCGGGTGGAGTCAACGAGAATCGTTCTGGCACAGCAGGCGTCAGGAACGCCTGAGCTCACTTACCGGCAGCTCGACGCTGGAAGCGGGTTCGCTTCAGCATCTTCTTGTGCTTCTTCTTACGCATGCGCTTGCGGCGCTTTTTAATGAGAGATCCCATGGCGGAGCGACTGTAGCGGTAAGGCGTGCTCTGGTGCGAAACGACACAACCCAACGACACAACCAAAGGACGGGCGGTTCGAGGAGGGTGAGGGATCCCGATCCATGGATGATCGGAATCCCGGCAGGGAAGGAAAGCTCGGGGGCAGGGACTCGAACCCCGAATGACTGGACCAAAACCAGCCGTGTTGCCAATTACACCACCCCCGAAAGGTGAGGCCCCGAAAGGTGAGGCCTCGGAAGGCGAGTCAGACCGTACTAGAAAGGCGGGCATGTCTCCGAGGCCGCTCTCTGCAATCGTGCTTGCTGCCGGAGAAGGTACACGTATGCGCTCGGCTCGCCCGAAGCCGCTCCATCTGTTGTGCGGACGCGCAATGGTGCTCTACGTCTTGGATTCACTGGCTGGCGCTCAGGTCCGCCGTGCGGTGGTTGTCGTCGGTCACGGTGCTGAACGGGTGACCAAAAAACTTCTCGATGCTGCTCCCGATGTCCCGCTCGAATTCGTGGAGCAGGAGGTGCAGCGGGGTACTGGCGATGCAGTGGGCGTTGCTCTGACCGCATTCACTCCCGAGGAACTCGATGACCTCGATGCCGACATTCTCGTGCTGCCCGGCGATACACCCTTGCTTCGCACCGAAACAATCACCTCACTTCTCGACATGCATCAACAAACTGATGCAGCGTGCACACTCCTTACTGCCCGAGTCGCCGATCCAACGGGCTATGGCCGAGTCGTGCGCGGTCGTGATGATCGCGTCGAAAGAGTCGTCGAACAGTCCGATGCCTCCGAGGCTGAACTGGCCATCACCGAGGTCAACACGTCGATCTACTGCTTCCGGGCCAGCGTGCTTGGTCCAGCGCTTCGACGCGTCACGCCTGAAAATGCGCAGGGTGAGTACTACCTCACCGATGTCGTCGAGGTGCTTGCCGGTGCGGGCTACAGGGTCTCGGCGGTGGTTGCGGCCGATCCTGCAGATACCAATGGCGTCAATGATCGTCTTCAGTTGGCCGCGGCGGAAGCGGAATTACGCCGGCGGACCAACGAAGCCTGGATGCGCAAAGGCGTCACAATGGTCGATCCCGGCCGCACCTACGTCGACACAACGGTGGAACTCGCGGCCGATGTCACTCTTTTCCCCGACACGATCCTTCAAGGTTCCTGTGTGATCGGCGCCGGAACCGAGATCGGACCAAACACTCGACTTGTCGATTGTCGGGTTGGGGCTCGATCAGTTGTCGAGAACTCTGTTGGACGTGGCGCAGATATTGGAAACGATGTTCGCCTCGGACCATTTGCGGTCATCGAGGAAGGCGACAGTATTTCTGACGGGGCGAGTCCCGGACCGTTCTACACTTCGACATCAGAATGACCAATCAAAAAGCCGGCGAAAGAAATCGAATGGAACTCGTCACCAAGAAGCGGCTGCATATCGTCTCGGGTCGGGCCAACCTTCCGCTCGCAGAAGAGATTGCCGAACGCCTTGGTGTCGAGCTCGGCGATGCGAATCTTGCGGAATTTGCCAACGGCGAACTTCATACTCGATTCGGAGAGTCAGTCCGCGGTACAGACGTGTTCATCATCCAATCGCATGTCAGTTCCGGGCGAATGAGCGTGAACGACGCGATCATGGAACAACTGATCATGGTCGATGCGGCAAAACGCGCGTCCGCCAAACGCATTACTGCGGTTGCTCCCTTCTACGGCTATGCCCGTCAGGACCGAAAGTCCGAAGGTCGCGAACCAATCACGGCAAAGTTGATTGCCAACATGTTCAAAGCTGCCGGTGCAAAGCGTCTGATTTCTGTCGATCTGCACTCGGGCCAAATTCAAGGATTCTTCGATGGCCCGGTCGACCATCTCACGGCAATGCCTGTACTCGTTGATTACATGGCGGGTCTTGGCGACGACCTTGTGATTGTTTCGCCCGATGCTGGTCGCGTGAAAGTCGCTGAGCGTTATGCCAACCAATTGCATGCCGATCTCGCCATCGTTCATAAGCGTCGCGTGAAGGGACAGAAGAACACTGTCGAAGCTCGTGACGTAGTTGGCGAGGTCGATGGCCGTATTTGCGTGCTTATCGACGACATGATCGATACCGGCGGAACGATCGTTGCCGCAGCCGAACAGCTCAAGGCTCGCGGAGCGACGGAAATCTACGCTGCCTGCACCCATGGTGTCTTTAGTGGTCCGGCAATTCAACGTCTGAACGATTCATGTATCTCGAAGGTCGTCATGACCAACACGTTGCCGCTGCCGCCCGAAAAGCAGTCAGACAAAATCGAAGTGCTTTCTGTTGCCGGAATCATCGCCGATGCGATCGATGCGGTCTTTGAAGACACCTCGGTCAGCGAAATCTTCGACGGGCACAACCAAAGCTGAGCGTCCAGAAACGGACGATGATCAGTACTCTCAGGGCAGCGTTCGGGGCGATTGCCGCAGCCCCTAGGGGTGTTGATAGACCGACGGAGCTCCCGCCAGGAGCGAGTTCGCCTTCTCGGGGGCGGATCGGTAGGATTGCCACCCGTTTCACGAACGTCAGCCGACGGCGCGCTACAGCGCTGCCTCCAGGAGCACCGAATCATGGCTATCACCCTCATCGCCTCAACCGGACGTAGTGCCGGTTCCCGTTCTTCGAGCCGCATGCGGACCGATGGTCTCGTGCCTGCGGTCGTCTACGGCCTGGGACGCGATTCGGTTGCTGTTTCGGTTCCGTGGCCCGATCTCCGTCGTGCGCTTAAGACCGAAGCCGGTCTCAACGCTCTCATCACTCTCGACGTTGATGGCCAGAAGGACCTCGCCATCATCAAAGATCTTCAGCGACACCCGATTCGTCGCAATGTGCTGCACGTTGATTTCCTTCGTGTTGATCCCGACGCAGGCGTTGCCGTTGAAGTTCCGCTTGTCCTCGTTGGCGAAGCCAAGAAGGTTGAAGGCCGTCGAGGCATTGTTGATCAGCCGCTCAAGTCCCTCACCGTCACCGCAAAGCCGGCCGATATTCCGAGCCTTATCGAAATCGACATCACCGACCTCGACGTCGGCGACTCGATCACCGTTGCGACGCTCACCCTTCCAGTCGGCGTGACAACCGACATCGACGACAGCATCCAACTGGTTCTTGGCCTTGCTACTCGCTTCTCAGTGGAAGACGGCGCGACCGAGGGTGAAGCTGGCGAAGGCGCGCCGGCCGAGGGTGCTGGCGAGGGCGACGCCGAGGGTGCTGCCGAGGGCGACGCCGAGTAAGTGGCATTTGGCGACAGGGGCGGCATTCGTCCCCGACGCGGCACGCCGGCCGACGTTCTCGTCGTAGGTCTCGGCAATCCAGGAAGCGAATACGACGGGACGCGCCACAACGTGGGCTTTGCCGTTATTGACCTTCTTGAGCGACGCCATAACGGCCGCTTGAAGTCGGGCAAGGAGCGCGCGCTTGTTGACGAGGTTCATATTGGTCAAAAGCGTGTCGCTCTGGCTAAGCCGACAACGTTCATGAATCTTTCGGGCGAGTCAGTCTCACCACTTGTGCGTCGTTTCGGTATTGAGGAAGCGTCAAGACTGGTAATTGTTCACGACGAACTCGATCTGCCGACTGGAATTGTTCGCGTGAAGATCGGCGGTGGGCTGGCAGGCCATAACGGGCTTCGGTCGATCAAAGCCCATCTTCATGATGACGCGTTTGTGCGAGTCCGGATTGGCGTGGGGAAACCGCCGAGCAAAGAAGGTGGCGCTGATCACGTCTTGAAACGTGTAGGGAAAGCTGATCGTGAAGCACTTGATGTCGCGATTGAAGTTGCGGCCGATGCAGTTGAACTCATTGTGAGCGATGGTCCCGATTCGGCGATGAATCGCGTAAATGCTCGAGCGTCGTAGAGGCTTGGCGGACCTAGTACGGCAACTCAACCTGACGAGGTAGGAGTTGGTAGGCAGGATTGAGAATCGTAAGTAGTCGATGGTGCTCACTTGTCATGCCTTCGACGATGAGGTGAGTGCCGAGGTGGACACCACCCAAGGTGCGACGGCCGAGGAACACCACGGTGATGCCGCCAGTTTTGTCGGCAAGGGTAAGTTCAAGGCTCGCGACCTGATCAGCCCACGGTTGCACACGAAGCGCTTTAACTCGGCCGGCAACTTTTACCTTTTCGCGCCACTTCACATCGGCAATCGGCATAACGCCAGCGAGAGAGCGAGCCCCAAGGTCAGCGAACTGTCGTTTGGTCTGATCAATGCGCTCTTTCTCGAGACGCTTTTCGCTACCGGAGAAAAGCCCCATCTCAGTGGCGAATGCCTGTTGTGCCCGACATCGAACCGGTCTCGACCTTATGGATGTGCTGACCTTTCGATGTTCTCGTCAAGTGGTAGGGAACAAAGGTCACGTTTGCATGCGGAACGTCGGCAAGCGCTTTGGCAATGCCGTCGGCGGAGTGATCATGAAGGAGTCGATGCCATGCCGAGCGGTACTCGCGACGGGGGATGAGAACCGTCACTTCGGTTTCGCCATCGGCCGCCAGTTCGGTAACAACCTCAAGGACGGTTCGGTTGATTCTTCGATCGGGGCATTCGCGAATATCAAGAGAAATTTGCTTGAGCGGTAAATTGCTCCACTCTTTTAAAAGTTCTTGTGCGTGTTGTTCATCGACGGCGATGTGAACGGCATCAAGTCGATCTGGATGCAGCGTGCGGGCGTACTGAATTGCCCGAGCAGAGGTGCGATCGATTTTGTCGATGAGTACAACGACGGCATGACGCTTGAGGATGGGGGCGGTGGCAGCAAGAGTCGCGTCTTCTGCGAGTTCGGTCTTTTCCGCTTCGTATTGGTGATTGAGGCGGACGACGACCCATACGAAGATTGGGATCATCACAAGAATTACCCACGCGCCGTCAAGGAATTTGGTTGCGCTAATGACCACCGTAACGACCGCAGTCACTACCGCTCCAACCCCATTAATCAAGAGCCCGGTCCTCCATCCTTGCTCCTTCAAGCGGATGTGGCGACGGGCCATGCCCGCCTGGGACAAGGTGAAACTGAGGAATACGCCGATTGCATAAAGCGGGATGAGGCGACTCACGCTGGCGCCAAGAACGATGACGAGTACGGCAGCCATAGCGGCGAGCGTCAAAATACCGTTGCTGTACACCAGTCGATGACCGCGTTTAGTCAACTGTCGCGGCATGAATGAATCTTCGGCTTGAAAGCTGGCGAGCCGAGGGAAGTCGGCAAACCCCGTATTGGCGGCCATGATCAAGATAAACATCGTCGCGAACTGCGTAAAGACGAACATCAGTCGGCCAAGTCCAGAACTGCCGTACACGCCCTCGGCGATCTGGGCAATGACGGTCTTGCCCGCCACAGGAATGGTGTTGAGTTCCGAGGCGAGCCACGAGATGCCGACGAACATGAGTCCGAGCATCGTTCCCATGATGACAAGTGTCTGTGCTGCGTTTTTCCACGATGGTTCACGAAAGGCGGGAACGCCATTGGAAATAGCCTCAACGCCCGTAACAGCGGCGCCACCCGAGGCGAACGCGTGCAGGATGAGGAACCATCCAACCGCACTCATGCCGACTGCTTCGTGCGCCTGTTCAGGGTTCATCTCCTCGATAGAAATCTGATCAAGGCCGCCACCGAATCCTGCCTTAAACAGCCCGTAGCCGATCATGAGGGCCATGGCGACGACGAACGCGTAGGTCGGGACGGCAAAAATGCGTCCTGATTCCTTCACACCTCGGAGGTTGCCGAGCGCAACAATTGCGATGAAGGAGAGAGCGATGAAGATTCGGTAGGGATAGAGCTCTGAGAAAACGGAGTAGAGGGCAGCGGTTCCGGCCGACGCCGAAACGGCAACCACCAAGATGTAATCGGTAAGCAGAGAAACGCCGGCCACTTGAGCAGGAAGCACGCCAAGATTGTCTTTGGTAACGATGTAGGCGCCGCCGGCGGACGGATAGGCCTTGATCGTTTGCCGATAGCTCAAAATCAGGATGATCAATACACCGATCATTGCGAAGGTGATTGGCATTACGAATTGGAATGCAACAAGGCCAATGCCTGCGAGCAGCAAGGTATGGAGGATCTCTTCTGTTGCGTACGCAGCTGATGAAAGGTTGTCCGAGGCAAAGACTGCGAGCGCCGTCGGTTTGCCGAGTCGTTCGTGTTCGAGTTGGTCGGTGTTGAGTGGGCGACCAAGCATTCGGTTCTTCAATCGAAACATCCGACTTTCAGGGATCGGTGTTCGAGAAGAGGGCGGTAGTGGCGCCGGGCCGTCGGGGGAGGGACTCACAGTTGGAGTTGTCATGGCCTATGTAGTTGACACCCGCAGGGTCACTAAGCGCAATCACCGGTGACCCGAATCCCAGTGCCGAAACCTGAACAGGTCAAGTGACGGGTGAGGCCAGGCGGGTGAGCAAGGTGTCAGTCGAGCGGGTGGCTAGCCTTCAACCCTCACCCCCGGCACACTCTGTGCCGGGCGTACGCGCGTGTCCTGAGGTCCCATGGCTCTGTCCGATCTGATCCCGATGATGGCCGATGAGCCGGCGCTCATCTCGATCTTGGGACGTCGTGAAGGCTCCATCGTCATCCCGGAACCAGCCCGAGCCATCACGATTTCCTCACTGGTTGAGCGGGCTGAGCGTCGACCAGTGGTGGTGGGCGTACCTACAACCGCAGAAGCTGAGCGTCTCGTGCGTGACCTCGCTGCGTTCCTAGGTCCCGATGAGGTGGAGCTATTCCCCGCATGGGAAACACTCCCATTCGAACGGGTGAGTCCCGCGATCGACACGATGGGCCGGCGCTCACGGGTGCTGTGGCGACTCCACGAACCCGAACGAGCCCCAGCAGTGATCGTGGCGCCAGTTCGGGCACTCGTCCAGCGTCTAGGCCCTCACGTCGGTGAAATTGAACCCATCACAATTGGTGTTGGCGACGTTGCTGATCCTGTTGAACTCATCGAGCAACTTGTGAGCTTCGGCTATCGACGCGAAGTCCAGGTGGAACATCGTGGCGAGGTTGCGGTGCGCGGCTCAATCGTCGACATCTACCCAAGCACGGCTGATGCACCCATTCGTATTGATCTGTGGGGCGATGAAGTTGACCGCCTCACCGAGTTTTCGATTGCCGATCAGCGAGCAACCGTTTCAGTGGCGGAAGCAACCTTTTTTCCCTGTCGAGAACTCCTTCCCACCGAGGAAGTGCGTGAACGTGCTGCAGCCCTCGTCGGAGCCCAGCCCTGGGGGCGGGAGCAGTGGGAGCGACTTTCTGAGGGCCAGATGTTCGATGGCATGGAGAGTTGGTTGCCATGGTTGGTCGATGACAACGCTGATGATCCCGATGTTCTTTTTGATCTGCTTCGAGATGACGCACAAATTCTGCTGATCGAACCGCGACGTATGCGCGATCGCGCTGGAGACATCCTCGCTGAGGAGCAAGACCTCGAGCAGTCGCTCTCGCGAACATGGGGGGCGGAAGGATCCTTTCCTCAGTTGCATGTTCCGTTTGAACGTCTTCTTGGCCGCACGGGAGCACCAATGTGGACAGTGCTTGATATTCCCGATGCGCCCAGCACGCCGGTGGTGGGTGCGTCGGGTTGGGATCCCGTTGTCGGCGACGGAAACCTCCTCGTCGAACAATTACGTTCGATGCTGTCTGATGGTGCAACGGTTGTTGTGGCTGCTGACGGAAGCGGTTCAGCCGATCGGTTAGTGGCATTACTCGGCGATCAAGGCATTCACCTTTCATTTGATGAACGCGGACGCGAAGACCTTTCGACCCCAGGTGGACACGTTGTTGTTGCGCCACTCGAGCGTGGGGTTCGGTTGCCGCAGATCGGACTTGCACTTCTCGCTGAATCCGATGTCACCGGCCGTCGTCGCGCTCATCGCCGTGCACGGCCGCGTAAGGCTGTAGCTCAAGGGCATTTCGACGACCTCGCACCCGGAGACTTTGTCGTGCATTATCAGCACGGGGTAGGTCGGTACGGGGGAATGGTCAAGCGCGCAATCGGTGGAGTCGAGCGCGACTATCTACTTCTTGAATATCGCGGTGACGATCGTCTTTATGTTCCAAGCGATCAAGTCGATGCGGTGCGGCCTTTCACTGGTAGCGATTCTCCCAGCCTGAGTCGCCTTGGCGGAGGTGAATGGCAAAAAAACAAAGCTCGAGTGCGCGAAGCGGTCACCGAGATCGCGCAGGAACTCGTGGTTCTCTACCAAAAGCGGATTCACGCTCCCGGTTACGCGTTCGCACCTGATACCCCATGGCAGCATGAACTCGAAGAGTCCTTCCCCTACGAACTCACCCCCGATCAGAAGATTGCTATCGCCGACGTGAAAGCGGATATGGAAGGTGAGTCTCCGATGGATCGACTCGTTTGCGGCGATGTTGGTTTCGGAAAGACTGAAGTCGCAGTTCGAGCAGTCTTCAAGGCGGTCCAAGACGGAAAACAAGCAGCAGTGCTGGTGCCGACAACACTTCTTGCGCAACAGCATTTACAGACGTTTAGTGAACGATTCGCTGGTTATCCGGTTCGAGTCGAAATGCTCAGCCGCTTCTTGACGAATGCGCAGGCCAAAAAAGTGATTGCCGATCTCGAAACCGGCGATGTCGATGTTGTGATTGGAACTCATCGGCTCCTTGCTGATGGGTTGGCCTTCAAAGATCTCGGGCTCTTAGTTGTCGATGAAGAACAGCGATTCGGCGTTTCACACAAAGAATCCATCAAAGGACTCAAAGTTGGTGTCGATGTGCTGACGCTTACGGCCACGCCAATTCCGAGAACACTTGAAATGAGTCTCACGGGTATTCGCGATCTCACCTTATTGAATACGCCGCCGAGCGAACGTCAGCCGATTCTCACGTATGTCGGTGAATACGACGAGCGCGCAGTGGTCGAAGCAATACGGCGTGAGTTGCTCCGCGAAGGTCAAGTCTTCTTTGTGCACAATCGTGTGCAGGACATCGAGCGCGTTGCGGCGAACCTTAGTGAGCTCGTACCTGAAGCGCGGATAGCTGTTGCTCATGGACAGATGGACGAAGGAACGCTCGAGAAAGTTGTTCTCGATTTTTGGGAAGGCGCATTCGATGTACTCGTCTGTACCACCATCATCGAATCAGGTATTGATATGCCAACGGTCAACACCTTGGTAGTTGATCGTGCCGATCTCCTTGGGCTTGGCCAACTTCACCAGCTTCGTGGGCGCGTCGGACGTTCAGGAAGTCGCGCGTATGCCTATTTGTTCTTTCCTCCGGAGCGAGCGCTTACCGAACAAGCCTTCGAGAGACTGCGCACGATCGGAGAAGCGACCGAGCTCGGGTCTGGTTTCCGGATCGCGATGCGCGACCTAGAAATTCGAGGGGCGGGCAATTTGCTTGGCAGCGGACAAAGTGGCCACATCTCGTCTGTCGGATACGACCTCTATTGCCAGATGGTCACCGAAGCAGTGGCGGAGTTAAAGGGCGAGCCGATTCCCGAACCGGCCGAAATCAAGCTCGAGTTACCGGTCGATGCTTCGTTGCCTGCTTCCTATGTCGAACGTGAAGACTTACGGCTCGAGGCCTATCGGCGTCTTGCCGCGGTGATCTCGGCTGCTGAAGTTGCCGATATTCGGACCGAGTGGGAAGACCGCTACGGACCGGTGCCCGAAGATGCCGAAGCGCTCCTTGAGGTTGCCCGCCTTCGGGCGGAGTGCGTCAGAACCGGGGTTACCGACGTCACCGTGACCAAGGGGCCAGGATTTGGCGGGCCGAAGTTTGTGGCCCGGATCTCACCGTTGGCCCTTCGGACTTCCGCCACGATCCGTCTTGATCGCCTCTACAAAGGGTCGGTGTATAAGCCCGAGCCGCAGCAATTGCAGCTTCACCTGAACTCGGCAGTGTCGATCATTGACGACCTCGTCTCGGCGCTGGCCGACCTCGTACCTGAGGACGAGGGCTGACTCTCAGGCCCTCTGCTGGCTCCGTTAGTGTGAGCAACCTTGTGAAGACGACGCGCACTATCTCCATCACCGCCATCCTCCTCGCCCTCGTGCTTTCCCTCGTGGGCAGTTCATGTTCGGCGGTGAACCCAACCGCACTGACCGTGAACGACTGGATACTTTCCGATTCGGAGTTCCAGTCGCAGATAGAGGCGTTTGCAAAGGTGTACTCGACCTCAGGTGGAGCCAGTGAGCTCAAGTCGGCTGATGGCAACTCGTGGGCGACCTCCTACACGTCTGCCTTCCTAAACGATCAGTTGAGTCTCCAGCTCGCCCAGGTTGGTGTTGACGAACGCGGCCTCACCGTGACTGATGCTGATCGAGCGGATGCAAGGACACTGCTCGAGCAGAACTTCACCAACGGCTCTGGCACCTCAGTGTTCAACGAACTTCCGGCGAGTTACCAGCAGACGCTTATCGATGGTGTGGCAGCTCAGAGCGTGCTGGGAGCAGCAGTTATTGCTGAAGCCCAAACCGACGAGGGTCTTCGTAATCTTTATGAGGCAACGAAGGATCAGTATCAAGAAGATCTCGTATGCGCGAGCCACATCCTTGTACTCGCAGGTTCGGGTTCAGGAAACGCAGTTCCGACCGACGCTCAGTACGCGACCGCTCTGACATCAATCAAAGACATCCAGTCGCAGATCAATGGAACATCAAACTTTGCCGAGATCGCTGTAGCGAAGTCGCAAGATCCGGGATCAGCGACCTCAGGTGGAGCGCTTCCGTGCAGCCCAAAGGGTTCCTATGTGACGGAATTCGATGACGCAGCTTGGGCGCAGCCAGTTGGGGTTGTGGGTGAACCGGTGAAGACGAGGTTTGGATATCACATTGTTCTTGTAACGGCTCGTGGCAAGTTGACGTTTGAACAACTGAAGGATTCGCTGAAGCAGTCTGTTGTTGACAATGCCGACGCGATTGTCGGCGCTGAACTGATGCGTATCGCCTCAACGGCAAACGTATCGGTTAACCCTCGTTACGGTCAGTTTGACGCAGCGACAGCGAAAATCATTGCTCCCTCAGGTGCCACCTCCACCACGGTCGCCGGACTTCCGTTGCAGTGATCTGCACTCGCCGATGATGCCTCGAGTTGTCATCGTTGGGCTCGGGCCTGGCGATGTTGAACTCCTGACTCTCGGTACTCGTGAGTCGATCGACACGATCGCAACGCAATTCGTTCGAACACGTCGACACCCAGCAGCGGTCGTGATGGAAGCGGCGACATCATTCGACGCTGTCTATGAAACAGCGGCTTCTATCGACGAGGTCTACCCCGAGATCGTCGAACGATTGATCGAGGCTGCGACCGAGGCAGGTGAAGTCCTTTATGCCGTTCCTGGTTCGCCGATTGTGGCCGAGCACACGGTGGAGCTATTGCTGGCTGATTCTCGTTGCGAGGTTGAAATCATTCCCGCGCTTTCGTTCCTCGATCTCACATGGGCCCGTTTGGGAATCGATCCTGTCTCCGTTGGTGTGCGCATCATCGATGGTCATCGGTTCGCCGTTGAAGCAGCGGGGGAGCGTGGCCCACTCTTGGTGGCGCAGTGCGACTCGGCCGAGGTGCTCTCCGACGTGAAGCTTGCGCTCGATGCCGGAATCAATTCGTGTCTTGCGGCCGATGCCACTGTGACGGTGTTGCAGCGACTAGGGCTACCTGATGAAGTCGTCGAAGAAATTCCTTGGGCAGAAATCGATCGAATAGCGGCCGACCATCTCACCTCGATTTTTCTTCCTGAACTCTCTGCTCCGGTCGCCCAAGAGTTGGTTCGTTTCGCAGAACTCGTCGCTGTATTGCGCGCCGAATGTCCTTGGGACCGCGAGCAAACCCATGAGTCTCTTCGTCGTCATCTCCTTGAAGAGTCCTACGAACTCCTTGAAGCCATCGACCATCTCGATGTCGAAGCCGGCACTGGCTATGAACATTTGGAAGAAGAACTTGGGGATCTGCTTTTCCAAGTGCTCTTCCATAGTCAGTTGGCATCAGAAGAAGGTCAGTTCACGATTGCTGATGTCGCTCTCAACGTTCACGACAAATTGCGATCTCGACACCCGCATGTTTTTGGTGACGTCGAGGCTGAGGACGCTGACGCAGTGGTGAGTAACTGGGAACAGATCAAGAAGGAAGAAAAGGGTCGCGAGAGCGTCTTCGATGGCGTTCCCGACGCGATTCCCGCATTGCTTTACGCACTCAAGATTCAGAAGAAGGCTGGAGCGCTTACGGGCCTTGATCCGAGTGCTCTGCCTGTCCCGGAGTCGATCGAGGCGACACTTCGGGAATTTGGGGTGTCGATCGATGATCAAACCACCGGCGCGCTGCTGTTCGCGATCGTCGATGAGGCCCGGCGTGCTGGGGTTGATCCCGAGACGGCACTGCGCGCAGCGGCGGTGAACTACCGCGATGCCGCTCGGAGTGCTGAACTAGGCGGACGCGCGGATCTCTGACCGTCCCCACTGCTCGCGCGTCGACGTGGAAAACTTCCACCCAAGCCCCATTGACGAGGAGCCCCCGATCCCATGAGCATCATCGAACACATCGCTGGCCGCGAGGTCCTCGACAGCCGCGGTAACCCGACCGTCGAGGTTGAAGTCATCCTCGAATCTGGTGCGAATGGTCGCGCGATAGTTCCCTCTGGTGCATCGACCGGCGCGTTTGAGGCTGTTGAACTCCGCGATGGCGAATCCCGCTACATGGGTAAAGGTGTGCTCGACGCTGTTGCCCATGTCGACGACGAGATCTACGACGCCCTCGTCGGATTCGACGCACTTGATCAGCGCGATATCGATCGAGTCCTTCTCGAACTTGATGGCACTGATAACAAGAGCCGCCTCGGGGCGAATGCGATCCTTGGTGTATCGCTTGCCGTAGCGCGAGCCGCTGCCGATGAACTCGCTGTGCCGCTCTACCGCTATGTCGGTGGCGTGAATGCACATGTGCTTCCCGTTCCGATGCTGAACGTGCTCAATGGCGGCGAGCATGCCGACAACAACGTCGATCTCCAAGAGTTCATGAGTATGCCTGTGGGCGCAGCGTCGTTCTCCGAGGCACTGCGCTGGGGCGCCGAGACCTACCACGTGCTCAAGAAGGTTCTCCACGACCGCAATCTCTCTACCGCGATCGGCGACGAAGGCGGTTTTGCCCCCAATCTCGCCTCGAATGAAGACGCAGTGAAGTTGCTGCTTGAAGCGATCGAGAAGGCCGGATTCACCCCTGGCACTGACATCGCAATTGCTCTCGATGCTGCTTCCACCGAGTTCTACAAAGACGGTAACTACGTCCTCGCCGGCGAAGGCCGATCACTGGCTCCGGCGGAAATGGTTGGGTATCTCCAGGACCTCGTCTCGAAGTACCCAATTGTCTCGATCGAAGACGGCATGGCCGAAGAAGACTGGGATGGCTGGTCCAAACTGACCGCAGCAATTGGCGACAAGGTCCAGTTGGTAGGGGACGATTTGTTCGTCACGAATGTCGAGCGGTTGTCTCGGGGCATCGAAGCAGGTGTCGCAAACTCGATTCTGGTAAAGGTCAACCAAATCGGTTCGCTCACAGAAACCCTTGAATCTGTTGCTATGGCGACCCGTGCGGGCTACACGGCCGTTATGTCACATCGTTCGGGGGAAACCGAAGACACGACAATCGCTGATCTTGCTGTTGCAACCAATTGCGGGCAGATCAAGACCGGTGCTCCGGCTCGAAGCGATCGTGTGGCCAAGTACAACCAACTGCTGCGCATCGAAGACGATCTCGGCGATGCTGCGGCCTACTGGGGCGCTGCAGCCATCAAGCAGGTTGGCCGCTAGTCATGGCTCGTTTTCCCCGTCGATCACGCGCGGAGTCGTCCGCGTCGCGAAAGCGCTCCAACGCGCCCGCGAAGTCTTCGGGGCCCAAACACGCCAAACCGCAGCGTTCGTTGCTGGCCCGATCCACATGGGTTGTCACTCCGATCATTTTGGTGATCCTGACGGTTGCCGTGGTTGCCTTTCTTGCTCCAACACGCACGTTGCTTGATCAGCGCAGAACTGCTGCGACCGTTGAGCAGCGATTGGCCGAAATTGATCAAGCGAATGCCGATGCACAGGCCCAAGCCGATGCGCTCAAGACCGATGCGGAGATTGAACGCATTGCCCGTGAGCAATATGGCTACGCCAAGGCTGGCGAAGAGGTGTACCACCTGCTTCCGGAGGCTCAAGATCCGGTCCGAGTCCCCGACGCTTGGCCGTTCGAGGGTTTGGGTTCCTCTCTCACCCGCTGAGTAGGTTCCCAACAGTCGTCCACTAACCTCTGATTGCCGCAACGGCACCTCGAGGGGGAGTGAACCACATGAGCGTGATGGGAACCCGTGTACAGCGTCGGGAAGATCCGCTGTTCTTAACCGGCGGCGCCCGATACACCGCCGATCTTCAAGAGCCGCTGCTTGAAGGGGCGCTCCATGCGCATTTTGTTCGATCGACAATCGCTCATGCGCGCATTACCGAACTCGATGTTTCTGAAGCGCTTGCTGCGACAGGAGTCGTTGCGGTGTTTACCGCTGCAGATGTCGCCGAATCCGGTGACCTTTCCGCACCACCTCCTGCTATTCCCGGCATGATCCCGGACAT
This sequence comes from Actinomycetota bacterium, assembly GCA_005787345.1. Taxonomy (GTDB): domain Bacteria; phylum Actinomycetota; class Acidimicrobiia; order Acidimicrobiales; family Acidimicrobilacustridaceae; genus Acidimicrobilacustris. The sequence goes on along the minus strand of SYBH01000148.1, from coordinate 50,134 downwards.
TCTCGCTCGGCCATGGCTCGCAACCGATGTTGTCCGTTACGTCGGCGAGGCAATTGCCGTCATCGTCGCCGAATCTGCTGTCGCCGCCGAGGACGCCTCTGAACTCGTGATTGTCGATTTCGATCCACTCGATGCAGTTGTCGATCCGGTGTTTGCCGCGACCGATCAGGTCCTGCTGCATCCTGAGCACGGTTCCAACACGGCGCTCGAAGTTCCGTTTGGGTTCACCGAAGAGTTATTCGACGGTTGCGAAGTTGTCGTCACTCGCGACATCGTCAATCAGCGCGTCGCCGTTGCCCCTCTTGAACCTCGCGGTGTCGCGGTTGTGTGGCACGAAGGTCGTCTGATCGCATGGGTATCCACCCAAGCTCCACATTCGGTCAAGGGCAAACTTGCTGGCGTTTATGAACTTGAGCCGCAACAAGTTCATGTGATCGCTCCTGCTGTTGGCGGCGGGTTCGGCGCAAAGATCAATCTTCAGACCGATGAACTTTTGCTGCCGTGGGTTTCACGCAAAGTCAACCGACCAATCCGTTGGGCCGAGTCGCGTAGCGAGTCAATGGTGTCGATGCCGCACGGTCGCGGTCAGGTTCACAAGATCGAAATCGGAGGCTCGAAAGACGGCAAGGTCGAGGCCTATCGACTCACCGTCCTGCAAGACGTCGGCGCCTATCCGGGCATGGGCACATTTCTCCCGTTCATGACTCGCACGATGGCTCCGGGCACCTACGACATCCCCAAGGTCGAATGCAATACCAAGTCAGTGATGACAAACACCACGCCGATTGAGGCCTATCGCGGTGCAGGTCGTCCCGAGGCAACTGCGGCTATTGAACGCGCAATCGACCTCTTCGCTGCCGAAATCGGCATGGACCCAGTCGAGGTGCGTCGACGCAACCTCATTGCCGCCGATGCGTTTCCCTTCACCACGCAGACCGGCGCGATCTACGACAGCGGCGACTACCAGGCTGCGCTCAACCTTGCACTTGCCGAAGCTGACTACGAAGGATTGCGTGCTGAACAAGCTGCTCGTCGTGCGGCGGGCGATCCGGTGCAACTGGGCATTGGTGTTTGTGTCTACGTCGAGATCACTGCTGGCCCGGCCGGTAGCCATGGCGAGTTCGCCAAGGTTGTCCTTAGTAAGGACGGTGGACTCACGGTGTACACCGGCTCCTCATCACACGGCCAGGGTCACAACACCGCGTGGGCGATGCTTGCCAGTGATCTCACTGGCATTCCGATGGATGCCATCGAAGTCGTTGCCGGCGATACCGACCGTGTTGCCGAAGGTATGGGCACGATGGGCTCCCGCTCATTGCAGTTGGGTGGTTCGGCGGTCTGGACCGCAACGGAGCAGGTTGTCGACAAGGCCCGCCAGGTTGCGGCCGAACTCCTTGAAGCAAATGTGGCCGACATCGAACTCGATATGGATCGTGGGGTGTTTCACGTCGCTGGCACTCCGAGCGTTTCCAAAACTTGGGCCGAGGTCGGAACCGCCGGCGACATCGTTGACCCGATCGGTGGTGGTGCGATGGGGCTGCCAATCGAAGCCTCACTCACCTTCAGTGCCGAGAACGCGACATTCCCGTTTGGTGCGCATGTGGCCGAGGTCGAGGTCGACACCGAAACCGGCAAAGTCACATTGCGTCGCATCGTGACCTGTGACGATGCGGGCCGCATCTTGAATCCACTTATCGTCGAAGGTCAGCGTCATGGCGGTATTGCTCAAGGTGTGGGACAGGCACTGTTCGAACACATGATGTACGACGAAGACGGAAATCCGCAGACCTCGAACTTTGCTGATTATGCGTTTGGTTCGGCAGCCGAGTTCCCGAGTTTCGATCTCGTTCCGCTCGAGACTCCCTCTCCGGTGAATCCTCTCGGCGCGAAGGGCATCGGCGAATCGGGCGCAATTGGCGGTACCCCCGCAGTTCAGAGCGCAGTTATCGACGCATTGTCACCGTATGGTGTCACTCACCTCGATATGCCGTACACCGCCGAGCGCGTGTGGCGTGCCGTTACTGGACTCTGAGTTGAATTCAACACGATGACGCAGCCAATCAACCCCAAGCCACGCCAAGAACCTGCGGTGAAGCAACGTTGGCAAAGTTCAGCGAAGTGGACCCTCATCGCGTCGGTCGGGGTGACTGTTGGGATGTTTCTCGTCTTCTATTTCTTGTTCCTGAGAGGTTGAACAAGCCATGACGATTGAAATTCGTGCTGCAGCAAGCCGAGGTGAAACTCAGATCGGTTGGCTTGACTCAAAGCACTGTTTCAGTTTCGGCTCCTATGTTGATCACACAAACACTGGTCATGGACTTTTGATCGTAAGTAACGACGACCGAGTTGCACCGGCAACAGGTTTCGGTACGCACGGTCACGCCGATATGGAAATCATCACCTGGGTCCTTTCAGGCGAGGTTGAACATTCGGACACGCTCGGTAATCACGGCATCATTCGGCCCGGACTCGCACAACGCATGTCTGCGGGCACCGGTATTCGTCATTCGGAACACAATCCCAGTCCCGACGTCGAGGCACATTTTGTGCAGATGTGGGTGCCACCGGATACGCAAGGCATTGAACCGGGCTATGAACAGCAAGAGGTTGGCCACTTGTTGGCTGCGGGCGGGCTTGTTGCGATCGCTGGTGGTCCAGACAGCGGTGCGGTCATCGTCATCAATCAGCGCGATGCCGTGATGTACGCAGGACGCCTCAAGGCAGGCGAATCCGTATCGATCCCCGTTGCGCCCCATGTTCACCTCTTCGTAGCGCTCGGCTCGGCAAGGTTGAACGAGTCCGAGGAACTTGGTGAGGGGGATGCCCTTCGCCTTACCGATGAGGGCTCCCACACGATCATGGCGGGTCCAGAAGGCGCAGAAGTCATTGTCTGGGCTACTGCCTGAGGTTCACTTCGAAGGTACGAGGCGACCACCGGTAGCCTGCCGATTGTGAGTTCCGCTACCCCCGCATCTGTCGCTGACGTTGTCTCCGGTCTTGCCACCAATGGCTATCTGTCCGACGAGGGATTGGCGACCGCAATTTTCCTTTCCTTGACGATGGGGCGTCCCCTTTTGCTCGAAGGGGAACCCGGTGTCGGAAAGACCGAAGTGGCAAAGGCGCTGAGCGCACTTACCGGAGGCGAGTTACTCCGACTCCAGTGCTACGAAGGACTCGATGCATCGCAAGCACTGTACGAGTGGGATTACCCGCGACAGCTACTGCACCTGCGTGCTGCTGAGGCGGCCGGAACAATCAGTTCCGATGTGGCTGCTGTCGAGAATGAGCTTTATAGCGAGCGGTTTCTGGTGCGTCGCCCGCTCTTGGACGCGATCTCTGATCGTCACCATATTGCGCCAGTTCTGCTCATCGATGAACTTGATCGCGCTGACGACGAGTTCGAGGCATTTCTGCTGGAAGTGCTTGCTGACAACGCGGTGACGATCCCCGAACTCGGTACGTTTCGAGCAACAGTTCCACCAATCGTGATCATCACCTCGAACCGCACCCGTGATGTACACGATGCACTGAAGCGCCGTTGTTTGTATCACTGGGTGGAGCATCCTGATCTTGAACGCGAGATCGCCATTGTTCAATCGCGCGTTCCTGGAGCAAACGAAGTTCTCTCGCGTCAGGTCTCGCGGCTGGTGGCTGAACTTCGGACAATTGGTTTATTCAAACCTCCGGGTGTCGCCGAGACAATAGATTGGGTGATGGCACTCACGGCGTTAGGTCGCACCGAGCTCGATTCGTTGTCGGTAGAAGCATCTCTCGGTGCTGTGGTGAAATATCGCGAAGATGCAGATCGAGTTCGTGCTCGTGGCATCGACACGTTGGTCGAATCCGCCACGACTGCCGACTGAGTGGCCACAATGGACGACGACGGAATCCTGGGACTCGTCGAGTTGCTGCGAACAGCAGGTCTGTCGGTGCCAGTTGGAAATCTGATTACGTTCACTGAGGCAATGGAGATCATTGGTGATGATCTTCGTTCGCTGTATTGGTGTGGCCGAGCGACGTTGACACATTCGCCAATCGATATTGAGTTGTACGACCGTGTTTTCCGACATTGGATTCTTGGCACGGAACTCGGTCTGACCGAAGCGGTAACGCGTTCGCCCGAACCGCTTCTTATCGACGATGACGAAAGGCTCGATGACGAGCAGACAGACCGCGCCGATGTCGAGACTGAAGATGGCACGGTTCTTCGTTTCAGCCGCACCGAAACGCTTCGGTCAATGGATTTCGCCGATCTGGATGACGAGGAACGCCTAGAGGTCGATCGTCTCATCGCTGATATGCGCCTAACTGCGACGATGCGCCGGTCGCGTCGGCGGCGTCCATCGAAACGATCCTCTGGTACCCCTGATCTTCGACGCACCGTTCGCGAGTCGCTCCGCACCGGAGGGGAACCCATCAATCGACGAACATTGCAGCGCACCCGTGTGGCCCGCCGGGTCGTGATCATTGCTGACATCAGTGGTTCGATGGCTGCCTACAGCCGCTCACTGATTCGCTACGCACATGCAGCGGTGTCGGCTCGCAGTCGAGTTGAAGCATTTGCGTTGGGCACACGCCTGACTCGACTGACTCGGGAACTCGATATTCGCGATCCCGATCAAGCACTGCAGCGCGCGGCTGATTCGGTCGAGGACTGGTCGGGTGGCACGCGCCTAGGTGAAGGTCTTCAGCAGTTCAACGATGACTGGGGTACGCGCGGCATGGCTCGCGGCGCAGTCGTCGTCATCCTGTCCGATGGTTGGGATCGCGGAGAACCGGAACGCTTAGCAAGCCAAATGGCCCGGCTTTCGCGCGTGGCTCACCGGATTGTTTGGGTAAATCCGTTGAAGGCTTCTGATGGCTACGCGCCGTTGGCTCGAGGCATGGCTGCCGCATTGCCATATGTCGACGATTTCATCGAGGGCCATTCTCTTGGTGCGCTCGACCGTCTCTCATCCAAACTCTCGGGTGGCAGTTCAGGCCCCGTACGATCAAGTTCCGCGTTTACGCCCGAGGAGGTGACCCGATGAAGGAAATCATGGATGACATTGACCGATGGCGCCGTGCTGGTCATCGTGTTGCGCTCGCTCGTGTTGTGGACATCGAAGGTTCGGGTCCAAGGCTTCCAGGCGCGTCGATGGCTGTTGCCGACACTGGTGAGGTAGCAGGTTCCGTTTCGGGCGGTTGTGTCGAAGGTGCAGTTGTATCCGAAGCCCTTGACATTCTCGCGACGGGTGATCGTCGCGTCGTCACCTTTGGTTACAGCGACGACGAGGCATTCGCCGTTGGTCTCACCTGTGGAGGGACAATTCATCTGTTCATCGAACCTTTGGATTGGTGAACGAAATGTCCGAATCGATCTATGAACTTTGGTGTGCCGCGGTCAACGACCATCGCCCTATCGCTTTAGCGACGGTGATTGAAGGTGAGCACGTGGGTTCCAAAGTCATCGTTGGCGACGGCATCGAGCCGACCGGCACACTCGGCGACGCCGATCTCGATCGAGTTGTCATTCGAGACACCATCGGTGAACTTGCTGGTGGTCGAAGCGGAGTGCGCCACTACGGTCCTCATGGCGAGGCCCGTGAAGATGCGGTTTCGATTTTCATTGAATCGTTTGCCCCACCGCCGCAGATGTTGATTTTCGGAGCGGTGGATTTCACCGGGGCGCTCGTGAAGGTCGCCAAAGTCATGGGCTATCGCGTCACGGTCTGCGACGCGCGTGAAGTTTTTGCTACAAAGCGTCGGTTTCCTTCCGCCGACGAAGTCGTCGTCGATTGGCCCCATCGCTATCTTGAAAAAGTTGGCGATCGCTTGGGTCAGCGAGACGCCGTCTGTGTGCTTACCCACGATCACAAGTTCGACGTGCCCGCTATTCAGGCTTCTCTTGCGACTGGCGTTGGGTATCTCGGCGCTATGGGAAGTCGCCGTACGTGTGCTGAGCGGCTCGAGCGTCTCGCCGAGGCTGGTGCCGACATGGATCAGGTCAATCAACGCCTTCATGCGCCGATCGGGCTTGATCTGGGCGGACGAACACCAGAAGAAACGGCAATCGCTATTTGTGCCGAAGTCATCGCGGCACGAACTGGTCGTGTGAGCGCGTCGCTTAGCGATACGACCGGCAGTATTCACTAACTCGTTCGTTCGAATGTCTGATCGCCTAAAGGGCGATCATCATTTAGGACAGGCCGGACTCTTCAAGCGAACGACGTACGAGGACGCGGGCCAGATGCTCGCGGTACTCAGACGACGCGTTGATGTCGCTCTGTGCTTCGGTGCCCTCATTGGCAAACGCTGCAGCGTCGGCAGCACCTGCACCGGACTTCACCGCGTCCATCACTGCGCTTGCGAGCAGGGGAGTCGAGCCCATGTTGACAAGTGCGACGCCAGTCGAGCCATTGGCGCGAACAGTAGCGACACCGACAATGGCCCAGTCCTGAGCACGACGGTTGAACTTTTGAAATGACCAACCCTGTGTGTCGAGCTTTGGGATACGGATCTCGGTGAGCAACTCATCGGGAGCAAGCGCAGATTCAAGGAAGCCGGTGAAGAATTCAGATGCTGCGATTTCGCGGGTTCCGTTGGGGCCGGTGGCCACAAGCGTGCCACCCATCGCCAGGATGACTGCCGGAAGATCAGATGCGGGGTCGGCGTGGGCAAGAGAACCGCCGAGGGTGCCGCGATGGCGAACCTGAGGATCGCCGACGTGGCCGGCTGCGTGTGCAAGAAGTGGTGCGTCTGCAGCCAACATCGTGCTGATTTCGAGATCACGGTGGCGCGTGAGTGCGCCAATGGCGATGTGATCGCCGGCATCGTTGATGTAGCGAAGGTCATCGAGGCGGCCAACGTCGACCAGGACCGAAGGAGCAGCGAGGCGCAGCTTCATGAGCGGGAGGAGTGAATGTCCGCCAGCAAGGAGCTTGGCTTCATCGCCGTGTTCGGTGAGTGCGGCGAGAGCGGCATCGACAGAGTCGGCACGGACGTAGTCGAACGATGCGGGGATCACTTTGATGCCCCGTGTGATTCAGCAGCGCACGCAAGAACGGACTTCACAATGTTGTGATAGCCGGTGCATCGGCAGAGATTGCCTTCAAGCCCAATGCGAACATCGGCTTCGGAAGGGTTGGGGATTTCGTCGAGAAGTGACACTGCTGCCATCACCATGCCAGGGGTGCAGTATCCGCACTGGAGTCCATGGTTCTCTTGGAAACAGCGCTGCATCGGGTGAAGGGTGTCGCCGTCAGCAAGTCCTTCGATCGTGGTTACAGAGAGACCGTCGACCTGAGCGGCGAGCATCGTGCACGACTTCGCTGACTGGCCTTCAACATGAATGGTGCACGCGCCACACGAAGAGGTGTCGCAGCCGACGTTGGTGCCAGTAAGGCCGAGTTCATCGCGAAGAAAGTGCACCAGAAGCGTGCGAGGTTCAACGTCGCCGGACCGCTGCTCGCCATTGACCGTCACCGTGATCTGCATGTTCCCCCTCGGCGCGAAATCGCCGGAACTACACCGGCGAACGGGTTGCAGACTAGCCGAGCAGGGGAGCGGATTGGCTCGTCGGATGCTTGACTGTTGCGGTGAGCGTCCCCGAACCGCAGATCGCAGTGGTGTTGGCAGCTGGTGGCTCAACGCGCTTTGCTGCGGGAGCAAAGCAACTCGCCACCGTCGACGGAACGCCTCTGGTGGCGATCGCTGTCCAAGCGGCGGTTAGCGCTGGATGTTTCACAGAGGTGATTGTCGTGACGGGTGCAGTCCCGCTTGGGTCAGTGGTGCCTGAGGGTGTGCGGATTATCGAGAACCCGGATTGGGCCTTGGGGCAGGCCAGCTCGCTGCAGACGGCGATTGAGGCGGCTCGGAGTGCCGGAGCCGGGGCGGTCGTCGTCGGGCTAGCGGATCAGCCGGGGGTAACGGCCGAGGACTGGCGGCTGATTTCACAGGCCGAAACGCAGTTGCCCATTGTCGTAGCCACCTACGGAGGGGTTCGGGGAAATCCCGTTCGACTTGGGTCTGAGATATGGGACGAACTGCCAAAAGAGGGCGATGAAGGGGCCCGGGTGCTCTTGCGAAGAAGGTCCGACCTCGTGACGGCAGTAGCCTGCCGTGGCGACGCGTCAGACGTCGACACCCTGGAGGATCTCGACCGATGGAACTCATCAACACCTTCGAAGTGAGCGTGCCGATTGAAACGGCATGGAAGGTGCTGACTGACGTCGAGCGCATTGCTCCGTGTCTGCCCGGCGCACAACTTCAGGAAATCGAAGGCGAGGAATACCGCGGCATCGTCAAGGTCAAGGTCGGTCCGATCCAGGCTCAGTACAAGGGCAAGGCCACGTTCCTCGAGCGCGACGACGTCAACTTCAAAGCCGTTCTCGACGCAGCCGGTCGCGATACGCGTGGTCAGGGCAACGCAAGCGCCATCATCACTGCTCAGCTCGAAGCAGCCGGTGAGAGCACGCTCGTCACCGTCACCACCGACCTCACGGTCACTGGAAAAGTCGCGCAGTTCGGGCGCGGCGTCTTGGCCGATGTCAGCGCAAAAATTCTCACCCAGTTCGTCGACAATCTTGAACAGACCGTGCTCGTCGACGACTCCATTACTGCTCCCGCAGCGGAAGCACCCGCGCCTGCACCTGTTGCATCAGACGCACCAGCCGCGTCGTCGCAAGAGGCTCCAACAATCCGCAAGATCGATCAGCCCGAACCCGAAGCAATCAATCTTCTTGAGCAGGCGGGATCGCCGGTTCTCAAGCGTGCGGTCCCGATTCTTGGTGTCGCAGTCGGCGCGTTGATTGTGTATGGACTCATTCGTCGTCGCCGGAAGTGACCACAGTGGCCGACGATCGAGCCCGGGTTACCGAGCTTCTCGGTCGTGCGCCAATGGGGGAGTTCGAGGTCGTTGTGCGCAGCAGCAACGGAGACCCCGCTGTGCTTCGCAACGATCCGATACTTCCCGACGGAACGCCAATGCCAACGCTCTATTGGTTATGTGACCCAAGTGTTCGGTCTGCAATCGGAACTATTGAATCCGACGGCGGCGTGCGCGCCGCAGAAGCCGAACTAGGTCTTGAAGCGATTGCGGCGGCGCATGCTGCCTATGCGGCCGAACGCGATCAGGCCATGCCCGATGACCATCAAGGCCCGGCGCCTTATGGTGGCGTCGGCGGCACTCGTGAAGGTCTGAAGTGTTTGCACGCGCATTACGCGCATTGGCTCGCAGGTGGCGATGACCCAGTGGGTGAATGGACGAACGCGCAACTGATTGAGCGTGGGCTGCTGCCAAGCGACGCCCCAAAGCGGGTGAAACGATGACTACCCCAGTTGCAGCAATTGATTGCGGCACGAATTCGGTTCGACTGCTCATCACTGTCGATGGCAAAACACAGATCGAGCGATTGATGCGCATCACACGGCTTGGTCAGGGCGTCGACGCCACCGGACGTCTCGATCCAGCAGCAATCGAACGAACGCTTGCAGTGCTGCGTGAGTACCGAGAAGTCATCGACCGGCATGGCGCGACGCGCATCCGTATGGCAGCGACTTCCGCATCCCGCGATGCATCAAACCGCGAAGAATTCTTTAACGCGGCCAAGGACATATTGGGCGTCATGCCGGAAGTCATCTCCGGCGAAGAAGAAGGCCGCCTTTCTTTTCTTGGCGCAACAGCGGATCTGGATCCCGCACTCGGCCCGTTCCTTGTTTGCGACATTGGTGGTGGTTCGACGGAGTTTGTTTTCGGAACCACCGAAGCTGAATCAACCATCTCAGTTGACATCGGTTGCGTGCGGATGACTGAAGCATGGCTTCATCATGATCCACCCACGGCTGAAGAACTCTCACAGGCACTTTCTGTCATCGATATTCATCTCGACGATGTGCTGCGCGAGATTCCGGAATTGAGTGAGGCCCAGACATTCGTGGGTCTTGCTGGAACCGTGAGCAACACTGCGTCAGTAGAACTGGGTTTGGCTGAGTACGACCGCGAAAAGATTCATCATCTGGTTCTTACTCGTCCGGCTGTCGAAGACGTATTTCGAACGTTGGCCACCGAGTCGATCGAAGAGCGCAAAGAAAATCCCGGACTTGAGGAGCAACGAGCCGACGTCATTGTTGGTGGCCTCTGTGTTTTGGTGGCGACGATGCGACGGTTTGGTCTCGCCGAATGTCTGGTTTCAGAATCAGACATACTCGACGGGCTGGCCATGTCGCTTCTCTCCGGTTCCTGACGAAAGACGCCTCTGGGGTGCTGGCGGGGACGAATCGTGGATGCGGGGTTGGTCGCTAGGATCGCCTCTCGTGACCACATTGTTCGGACGTCGAGTACTGCTTCGTCCGCTCGTGGCGGCTGATTTCCCCGCATGGCGTGAAGTTCGACGACGAAATAGCGAGTGGCTCACAAAGTGGGAGCCAACTCGCCCTCCGGGCGCCCCTGATGTCATTGAGGATCGAGAAGCATTCACGATCCGTTGCAACTCTCGACAGCGGGAGCGCCAATTGGGCTCTGGCTATGGATTCGGCATTTTCGTCGAAGGCGAATTTTCCGGCGAGATCAACTTGTCGGCGGTGCAGCGGGGCCCGTTCCAGGCCGGAAGTATTGGTTACTGGATCGACGAAGCGCGCGCTGGTCAGGGCTACACCCCTGAAGCCGTTGTTGTGCTGGCGAAGTACTGCTTCGATGATCTCCACTTGCACCGTCTCGAAATCGCGATTGTTCCTCGCAATGGCGCGAGTCGTCGGGTCGTCGAAAAGTTAGAACTACGCGATGAAGGTCTCGCGAAGGGATTCCTTGAGATCAATGGAAACTGGGAAGACCACGTTCGTTATGGCATCACATTCGAAGACTGGCTCGAACGCGGCCCATCATTGTGCGAGGCCTGGCTCTCGTGAGCGATGCGGCGACAGGTCGCCCTCAAGTAAAACCTGATGGAGCATTTGTTGCGTTTCGCTATCGCAACTTTCGCTGGATGTGGAGCGCGTCGCTGCTTTCGAGCAGCGGATCTTGGCTGCAGATGGTGGCTGTCCCCTATGTGATCTACACAATCACTGGGAGTGGCGCGTGGCTTGGGTTTGCCGGATTCCTCGCCTACGCACCGATGGTGATTACAGGACCGTACGCAGGATCAGTTGCAGATCGCTTCGATCGTCGGAAGGTTCTGATCATCGGTGGCCTGATCCAAGCGGCAATCACATTGGTGCTTTGGATCGTATGGATCGAAGGTGTGCGGAATATTGCCTTTTTCTTGGTGATCCTCACGCTTGGTGCATTCGCAGGTGGTTTCACCGTTGCCGCGTGGCAATCATTCGTCACCGAATTGGTTCCGCGTGAACACCTCTTGAACGCAGTGACGTTGAACTCTGCACAGTTCAACGCCGCCCGAGCGTTTGGACCTGCGCTTGGCGGTATCGTCCTCGCAACATTGGGCGTGGGCTGGTGTTTCTTTATCAACGCGGTTTCGTTTCTCGCGATGGTCGGTGGTTTGCTCGTTATTTCCGTTCCGCCACTTGTGCGCGCGGTGAAAGTCGGCAAGCCGCGGCCCATTGCGGAAATGCGCGAAGCGATGCGTTATGTCCGGACTGTGCCCGGCATCGTTACTTGCCTCATCGTGGTGTGCTCACTGGGATTGCTCGGCGGTCCGTTGTTCAACCTGCTCGTTGTGTTTGCAACCGATGTGTACAAAATCGGAGACGGCGCGTACGGGCTTCTTGCCGGGTGCATGGGCGCCGGTGCAATCATCGTTGCGCCGATCGTTGCGGGACGCGGCAGCCGAGCCAGTCGTAGTCGGGTATTGACAGTCTCGATGGTCGCGTACGGAGTGGCCCTTGTGGCCCTCGGAGCTGCCCCAATCGTCCTTGTTGGCGCTGCAGCATTGCTCGTTGCCGGTGCTGGTTACCTCGGCATTACCGCCAGCCTCAACACCACCGTGCAATTGCAGGTCAAAGAAGAGATGCGCGGGCGAACCATGGCGCTTTATCTGATGGTTCTCACCGCTGCTGTTCCGTTTGGCGCACTCATTCAAGGTTGGCTGGTCGATGCCATCGGAGTTCAAAAGACCGTCGCCGGTGCAGGTGCACTGTTCTTGGCGGTGTTTGTTGTGATGCGCTTTGTTCTCAACCGACTTTCAACAATGGATGCCGTTGATCACGAATTCGGCGCTGAAGATGCGCTGCATATTGCTGAAGCGGAAGCAACCGAAGCCGCTATCGATCCGATCTAAGCCTCGTCGTTCGAGATTCAATCCTCGTCGAAACGTTCATTGTCTTCGTCGAGTTCGCCGAGATGCGCCATGCCCTGTGCGCAGGTGGTGCGAATCGGGCACCAGCGACATCCCCAACTGGGGCGCACGACCGGAGCTCGAGTGCCGACAGACAGTTCGTGCAGTTTTCGAATGCCGTCGGCAGTGCGCGCAACGGCCGAGTGCAGGACTCCTTCGGTGATTGCTTCGGCTTGAGCGACACCGGCATCGAGGTAGTACGAAGCGGCGAGCCGAGGTGGCGTTCCGATGCGCATTGTTTCGAGTAGGGAGTAGAGGCGTAAATCGTCAAGATGCGATGGCGACATCGAACCGGTTTTGAAATCGATGATGACTTTGCCGGCGGTGAGGCCATCGGCGCGACCCAACGTGAGGTCTGATCGGCCCGAGATCACGATGCGATGATCAAGAAGCTCAAGGCGCATGCGCGCTTCGGTGACCGGCGACCAGCCGGGCTTGATCGGCGGGAAGCATTCGAGGAACGTTGCGACGCGTTCATTGGCAAAGGCTCGCAACTCGGCCCGATCGGTTTCAGAACAGGTAGCGAGCCAGCCCGAGATGGAATCGTCTGAGCGTTCGAGTCGGTTCATCGCTTCGTCGACGAGTTCAAGTGGAATGGGTCGCCGCCGCTGATGCATCGAAAGTTCGATGGCTTTATGGGCGATGGTTCCACGGGCGAGAGGAGGGCTCCATTCGAACGGCGTTTCCTTCTCGGCCAGATGGCGAAGTTCGCAGCCATGAACCATCGAGAGGTCGTGCTTGTTGACGAAGAGGGGCGCCTCGGGACTGATCTCGCTTACGAGGTCGGCAAGCGCGTCTTCAAGGTCGGCGCGCAGGGTGGCCTTGAGGGTGGGCGGGAATGACGGACGATCATCGGGGGCGGCGCCAAGAAGGTCGAGGACCTCTTGTTGCGCGGGATTGAGCGGAGTCTCAGCGTCAGTCATTTCGTTGCATCGTACGGAGCGGTTCGGACACGGGCAGGGACTGTCACACCTCTCCGGCATCATCGCGGCCATGGAAGCTTCTTCGCTGCGGTTCGCAGCCGCCGCCCGATCACTTGGCGAGGTGGCGCGCGCCGCAGGGCTTGTGGTGCCAAGTTTCCGCAGTCCGCCGCGGCTCGAGGGCGTCGATCGCACCATGAAGCGCCAGGTCGACGCTGCTGGGGTCGAGGCTGTCACCGTGTCTGTTCGCATCAAAGGTCGGCCGTGGGTCTCAGTGCTGGCCGACATGATCGACGGCGTGCTCGTTGCCAACGCTCTCAGTGGGCCGACAGCGGGCGCAGCTCGCACCGTGCTGTGGGGCGCGGTCGAGGCCGACGTCATGCGCGGAAGCGAACCGTTGGAGCCCTCACGTCAGGGTCAGCGTCGCTCCGGGCGATCTGCAGCCGGCCACGCCGCTCGCAGGGCCCCGCAGCCTGCTGGGCAGCCGCAGACACGGGTGGCGTAGTCCTTGCGGCTGAGCTCCGCTGAATGGGGCGGTACCGTTGTCCCATTCCAGCCCGGATGGCGGAATTGGCAGACGCAGGGGGCTTAAACCCCCCGGCCTTTCGGGGCTTGTGGGTTCAAATCCCACTCCGGGCACAACGAGCAGTTAGCCGGTGGTTTCGGCTGCGGCGCCTGCCAAAGTCATCTCGGGGGATTGCTCAGTTGCGTCATCTCGTCGCGGCAGAAGTGTCACGAGGGCAGACAGGAACGCTATGGCTGCGAGTGCGCTCACGGGGTACGACGCGGCACCCCAAAGGTTTGAGGGGTAGTCGACGATCCTCTTGCCGAGAACGACGAGTACGCCAGCGGCACTCATCGAGAGAAATGCGATTGGTGCGAGCCACGAGCGACGGTGATTTCGCAGCCACCACGCCGGTAGAACAAGCACAGCGCCAATGCCGGTGCACCACACAGCGCCGATAGCGACACCAGCGATGAGAAGCGCTTTCGCTGGTTGTCCTTCCTTGAGCGCGTCGAGTTGGCGTTTCTTTCGGTCCGGCCAGAGAGCCATCACGAGAACTGCGAGCAACGTGAATAATCCAAAGGCGGTGCCGAGTTTGAAGATGCGGTCAGGTGCGAAACGCAGAACCACCGTGCCGCCATCGCCCTCGGGCACGATGAACGCCTGGCGCCAGCCGTCAATCTTGAGAGGCATGAGTGTTATTCCATTGATCGTTGCCTCCCATCCTTCATTGAATGCTTCGTTGACGACGAGAAGCCCTTCGGTTCCACCCGCCACCGTGACCGTGCGGTCGTTTGTTCCCCAATGATCAACGTTGAGTCCGCGTGGCAATCCAGTTGGCGCTGCCATCGTCGGTGAATTACCAAGCACGAGTTGATTGACGGTCACGAGAGATGAACCGCTTGATGTGTCGAGAAGCGTCACACCCGCATTGAGAGCCACGTTTTCGGTTCCGCACGGAACAAGATCGAAGGGAGTGCCGTCGATCAGTGCGCCCGCCGTTGTGGCGACGGAATAGGAAAGTGCGGCCGAACCGATAGCAACTTTGGGCCCTGCATCGCAGGAAGCGACGTACGGCACCGAGCGATCGATGGGTCCTGGATAAAGATCGGAAAGAGCCGGTACGTCAATTGAGCCGAAACCCATCACTCGTGAAGAGGTTCTGTCGTCCAAGGGGACGGGCGCGTAGTTGACGCGAAGAGTGAGAGAGTTCGTCGTTATTGGTTCGAACGTGACGGTGCCGTCGGCGGCGACAGGGGCGCTGCGGGCTTCCGCACCCGCGTAGATCACAATGTCTTGCGGCATTGCTTCGTCGTTGCCACGGACAAGGACGAGCGATGAAATCGATCGAGGTTCGCTCCATCTCATGTCGATGAGTGAATTGCCACCGCCTTCGGTGATGTCGTTTCCGCTGCGCCAATGAGTGGAGGTGTCGCTATCAACGAGGTTACGAGGACCTGCTTTTGGATTTTCGCCCCAGGTGGAGTCCGCAGTCACTGAAAAATCTGGTGTGCTTCCGAGCCAGCGGAGAAGTGGCTGACCCTTCGTCGATGAAGCGGAAGCAAGGAGTCGGAACTGACCGATTTTCGGAACCGAGAATTTTCGAGAGATCTGGGATTCAGAGTTGAGCGAAACGATGGGTGATGTGGCGGCGCGGTTACGGGTGAACACCCATGCAGGGTCAGGAGACCCCGGAGTTGAGAACTGATTGTTGAGTTGACTGGGAACGACGAGGCGGGGGGTGACCGGCGTTCCTGGAAGAGCCAGCTCACGAATCCCGATGACGTCGTCAATCGCGAAATAGGAACTGCGGGCGATGGAAACCTTGACCGAACTCGTAATGCCGGGAATGACTTTGAGGGGCTGCCTGGTTTGAATTGGTAGCAGTGTGGTGGTCGCGGTGCCGGCGTCGGTATGAACGGTGACGTCGATGGGTGAAAGCGTTGCGTATGGGCCGATGAAGAGCGCGACGTCAAGCTGATCCACCATTGTCGGCGTTGTGAATTTTGCCTCGACAGTGGGATCGACTGGTCCCCAGGCATTGAATCCATCGACTTCGATCCGGCGTGGAACCCACCAGGTGTTCGCGTCGCCATCCAGAATTTTCGCCGGATCAAAAGCGGGGATATTGGCTACGAACATTCCAGGGCCAACACTCGAAGCAGTGACCGAAGCGAAACCGTCGAGTTCTTGGTAGGTGCGACCCGTTGGATCTTGACCGGCAGGGACAACGTCGTTGTTTGAACCGTGGATGTAGCTTTTGTTGTTGCGATTGAGCCCATAGTCAATTGTCGACGCCCGGTTGCCGTCGGTGATGATCCACTGGGACGCAAGCAAAGGTGATGGAATGCGATCGCGGGAAAGTAGGTACGGGCGATCTCCGAATACGGACGTAGGTACGGAAAGTGTCGATGCGATATCGCCGCTCAACCACGTGGTTGACGATGCCGCGTAGGTGGCCGCAACGGCGCCGCCGGGCACCGAGTAGATATCTATTTGTTGAAGGTCCCCAAAGCCATATCCACGATCGCCGAACGCGGCAGTAAGCGTGAATCCGCTTGCGGTCATTGCGTTTCGAACTGTCTCAGGCGGCGGAGCGCCGTATGCCCCTGAGCGTTGATCGTTGGGAACGACGACTGAGGTGAAGCCACCGCGTCGGAGGTAATCGCTGAGGCCGGCGTCGCCGCCGCGTTCTATGGCTATCTCTATGGCATCGAGGTACTCAATAATGTTTTCGCCACTAAGCGGAGCCTGACTTCGTGTTGCCCACGTGACATCAGATCCCCATTGAATGGGGATCTGCGCTGTGAATCCCCAATCGAAATCCGCGTCTGGAATTCCTGGTAACACAAGAGTGCGGCCCGGTGAGTTTTCTGAAAGCCAACTGTTGGCTTCAATCCATGCTGATGGAATCTGAGTCGTGCCAGGACCGCGTGTAAGGGAGTTTCTCCAAAGTGGCCATGAGGCAAGTACAAGCACGACTATCGCTCCAGCGGCGAGGCTGCGCTTGAAGAGCGCTCGATTGTCAATCAGCCTCAGATCAAGCAGTCCGGAAAGAACTTGCGCGACTCCGAATGCAAGCGGAAGTGCGATGAGGGGTTGGAATTTGTAGACATTGCGAAACGCGTTGAGGATGCCATCGAGCAAGGCCTGGTACTGGGTCGTCGCTGGATTTCCAAAGAGTCCCCCGAAACCGCCGCCAACGGCAGCAACGCCGAGGAGGAGACTCGTGAGAAGGAATGTTCGTTCTGGGAGTCGGCGGCTGGCCAGACCTGCGAACCCGGCAGCGGCAACGATCGACGTGGCGAGAATCGGGACCGATCGAAGCGAAAGCGAGAATCCCGATGGGTTCGTGCCGCCGGGCAATCGTGAAACCCAGTCAGCCGTGCCTCGAAGAACTTCGAAAATTGAGGTTGGCCCCGTTGTGGTTCTTACCGACTCGGTGTACTGGAGCACATCGGGTCCGTATTTCCCGAAGAGGTAGAGGCCAACGAGCCACCACAGAGTGGCCATTGGTGCAGCGACAGCCCACCAACGCAGCAGGCTTGCTCGACGGGGTCCGCGTGTTCGTGTGAGGAGGTAGAGAACTGGAAGCGGAAGAACTGCAATGGTGACAGCCGCGCTTGCACCACCCATGAGGGCGATAGCAATCGCCGAACGCGCGGCGGCCTTTCGTGTAGAACCAGTTTTGGACGCACGCACGAGCGGAAGTAACGCCCAAGGTAGGAATACCAGTCCCATCGCGAACGGTGATTGCCATCCGACTCGAGAGAGGATGACGGGGGAGATTGCATAGGCAAATCCCGCAGCGATACGTGTCGATGGTCGCCCAATTTTGAACGCGTCGGCGAGGCGAACGAATCCCCAAAGCGCCAGCGCAATGAAGACGTAAATGAAAAGTCGTTCACTGATCCACGGAGGGATGTGAAGTGCTTTCGCTATGCCAAACCAGAGATCAATTGGAAGCCAATAACCGTTCTGCTGAAATTGGATGGAACCCATGTCCCAATAGGGATTCCATAAATCGAATCCGCGTCCGACCATTGTGGATGGATCAAGGATCCGATCAAGACGCGTCAGGTAGACGATTTCGCCAAATCGCTGAGCGAATGCTCCGAACAGGATGGGTAGGGTCGCAAACACGATCCACTTCGAGGGCGTGACTGATTCAGTGAACGTCGACTCTTGAGTGGCTTCAGGGACCGACGTCAAAGCGGTCATCGGACCTGGACCCGGAACCTGGTCATTGCTCTCGAACCGTCTTATGAACTACGGCCTCGAACATGTCGACCGCGCGATCCCAAGTAAAGGCAGATGCTCGGTTTTTCGCCGCAGTCGCCATTTGGGCTCGCTGGCTGCCGTTGGTTGTCAGCGCGATCCATTGAGTAGCAAAGTCACTCTCGCTCGTGGCGAGGTATCCAGTGACTCCGTTGGCGACGGAATCGCGTACCCCGTCAACGTCGAAGGCGAGAGTGGGGACGGATGCAGCGGCGGCTTCCATGACGACAGTGCCCCAACCTTCGTGGTGAGCAGGATGAATCAAAATCCACGCTTGCGCGAGCTCACTGCGTTTGCGTTCGTCATCCACCCATCCAGTGAACTCCACATCGGCGCCCGCCATAGAGCAGAGGTTGTCGAGTTCTGGGCCGTCGCCCACGATCACGAGCTGTCCGCCGGTGATCGGTCGAACGGTTTCCCACATTTTGAGGGCCAGTTCCACTCGTTTGTGGGGAACAAGTCTGCTGAGAACAAGAAACCGAGGTTCCGCCGAAGGCGATGGCTCAAGGGGGTCGAAAGCGAGTCCCATCTCAATGGTCGAGACTTGGGTGGGTGCAACGCCGAGCTCAACCAATCCGCGCGTTGTCGATGGTGAGACAGAAATGAACGGCGCACGTCGGTACACGCGGGGCATGAACCAGCCTTCGAGCCATCTTCCGATCGCAGCTACTGGCTTGGGAAATTGCATGCCCCATTGCTCGGTATGGATGTGGTGTACCAAGCCAATGACGGGCTTACGTTGCCATAACGGCGAGAAGAATGGGATCCCGTTTTCGACATCAATGACGGCCTCGGCACCCTTGCAGTGTCGAAAAAATGCAAATGGCGCAAACAGATACTGCGAATAGTTTCCACCGATGCTTGTGCTGCGATAGTTGTGATTTCCCGACGGGCCACCGTGAAGAAGCTGAACCTCGTGTCCGCGTTCGGTGAGTCTCGACGCAAGTTGGTCGATGACGACTTCGGATCCGCCAGCTTGGGGGTGGGCGGTGTCGCGCCACGCGAGAAAAACAATCCGCATGTGTTCGTCGAGTCTCTAGTGATTTTTCGAAGAGGTGATTGGGGTGGGCACCAAATGCCCGCTTCGGGAGGCTAGGCCCTGAACCCTTGCGGATCGGGTGCGAATGCGAATCGGAATGAGATCGATTGCTGTACGCAGGGAATCGCGCACGGGGCGAACCGCCGAGTGGTCACTTGCCACCCACGAAACGGGAACCTCATCGATTGAATAGCCGAGAGCAACGCCAAGGCGCAGGATTTCAGGATCGAACGCGAACCGATTGTTTTCCGAAAGCGAGAAGAGCAACCGAGCAACGTCCCCACGAAAGACCTTGAATCCGCATTGGGAGTCGTGAATGTCGAGGCCGGTTGACCAACGCATCAGCTGATTGAAGGTTCGACCCATGAGAGTCCGAAGCAGGTTTGAGCGCTTCACAATTGAGCCAGGCACGCTACGTGAGCCGATGACGATGTCGAACCTTGAGAGTCGCTGAAGAAAATCATCGATGTGTTCGAGTGAGGTTGAGAGGTCCGCGTCCATGAAGAGGACTGCGTCTGATGTTGAGCGTGCAACGCCCGCTCGCAATGCCGCTCCCTTGCCAAGGTTTCTCGGCAGTCGAACTAGCTGAATGCGATCGTCGCCTTGAGTGAGATGTTCAGCAAGACCCGCAGAATCGTCGGTGCTGCCGTCGTCGACAAGAATGATTTCGGTGTGGGAATCTGGGAAGAGGCGGGTTAGTTCAGTGAGCGTGGTCGGCAACGCACGCGCTTCGTTGAACATCGGGATGATGATGCTTCTCTCGGCCCCCACCCTCAATAGTCTAAGTGCATTTCCCTACAGGGTCGGGGGCATCTTTAAGTGGGTGGCCATGTGGACGAGAGGCCTACTCGGGCATGGGCAGGGCCGTCACAAGGATTGAGTGATGGACAACATTGAAACGGTCGGTTTCGATGACCTGGAATTCTTTTGCGATGGCACTTTCGAGCTGGTCTGAGGTCCGTGGGAAGTGTCCGGCATCGAGTTTCCAGAAGACCCTCGAAAACCAGCGTCGTTTACGCCACACGCCGTCAAGAAAAATAAATGATCCGCCTGGTTTCAACACGCGTTTGGCTTCAGCTAATGACACGGGCCATATCGAATCATCGAGGTGGTGAGAAACGCATTGCATCAACACCACGTCAGCGGTGTTGTTGGGGAGTGGAAGCGCCGAAGCATCACCCACAAGTCGCTCAATTGGCTTCTCTGTCGGCTCGACCTTGAGAACTCTCGCATCTGGATCGATGCTGTAGTACGTCCAACCTGCGGGCCACATAGATCGACTGCGAGCAGTTCCGCCACCGATGTCAACGACTGTGCCGATGGGCAGAGCAGCGAAGGTACGAGCAGCGACTGGACTCAGGTGAGCTTCGACACGACTCCGACCGAGTAGTCGTGTCTGGAACTCATTCACGCGGGGATGAGAGACGATTCTTCCAAGGACGTCGCGAAATGACATGCGCAGAGAATAGGGGTGGAGATCCGCTAGGTTCGGGACGTCTTCCACCGGGTGGGAGACAAAGAACTTGGGGCATGATCTGCAATGGGTGATTCAAACGGTGAGTACCAGCGGGGCATGCCCACGAAGGCCCTTTCTGCAGCGACATCGCTTGTCCCAAAGTCCTTCTTTCACCCTGTAGTGGCGCGGCTCCACCTTCGGGCCGAGCCCGAGATGCGCGGGATTATCGAACGATGCGATCCAACCGGAACCGCGATTGATGTCGGTACTTGGTATGGGCCGTGGACCTACTGGCTTTCGAAGCGAGTGCGTGACGTGCAGTCGTTTGAGCCGAATCCAAAGGTGGCGGCAGTGCTTCGAAAGGGCGTTGCTTCCAATGTGACAGTCCACGAATGCGCGGTTTCTGACGTTGAAGGAACTGCAGAACTCGTGCTTCAAGATCTAAGTGTCGGCTCTGAGGGAACGGCAACAATTGTTCCGGGGGTCGAAGGCGCAGGATCGCACTCGGTTCGCACAAAGCGGATTGACGACATGGGATTTACCGACGTGAGGTTCATCAAGATCGACGTCGAAGGCCATGAACTCGCGGTTGTCAATGGAGCGTGGGAAACCATTGAGCGTGATCATCCAGTGCTCTTCATCGAACTTGAAGAGCGGATGAGCGATATCAACGGAACCATCGAAATGATGGCCGATCGCGGGTACGAAGCTCGGTTCGTGATGAACGATGTTTGGACATCGTCCACATCAATGGACCTTGCTGAATGGCAGCGCGAGTTCACCCGCACTCACGACGCGCAGAGCTATTTGCAAACCGTCGTGAAAGTGAATGGGTACGTGAACGATGTCGCGTTCGTTCACCCCAAAAGCACTTGGGCGCCTTGGGACTGAACGAGACGTCTTGAGTCTCTGTTGTCGCTGACTAGTTGATCAGTGGGTCGCGTGGAAGTCCGAGGATGCGCTCGCCGATTTGGTTGCGCTTGATCTCGGAAGTTCCACCGGCGATCGCCAAGGCGCGATGCATGAGTTGCAATGTGCCACCCATGAATCCTTCGTCTTCGAGGTAGACGCCAACAGGGCCAGCGAGTTCGAAAAGAATTGCCGCGGCTTCTTCTGCGTTTTCGGTGAGCAGCAACTTTGTGACCGCGCCTTCTGGCCCGGGTTCACCACCGGCGACTGCTCGCTGCGCACTGCGCACATTGAGAGTTTCAGCCGCTTGTGATCGAGCAGTGGCTCGGCCAATGCGACCAGCGCCGCCGGAGAGTCGTTCGGGGTTTGCATCGAACGGTGCAAGGAATGAGGCCGGAGGGATAACCATCGCTCCGTCGCCGCTGCCGATGCTCACGCTTTCGTTGCCGAGAGTGCCACGAGCAACGGTCCAGCCGCCGTCGACGGGGCCAACGACATCGTCATCGGGAACGAAGACATCGTTGAAGAACACCTCGTTGAATTCGGCGCCACCGTTGACCATGCGCAGTGGGCGAATCTCGACGCCCTCTGCATGCATGTCGACAACCATGCAGGTAATGCCCTGATGCTTCGGCAGATCGGGGTTGGTGCGCACAGTGATGAGGCCAAACGATGCAAGGTGCGCGCCGGTGGTCCAGACCTTCTGGCCATTGATGAGCCAACCGCCATCGACTCGTGTGGCCTTGGTCTTGACGCCAGCGGCATCGGAACCAGCATCGGGCTCGCTGAATAGCTGGCACCAGATGAGTTCCTGGTTAAGCGCCGGCATGATCCAACGCTCGAGCTGGTCTTCGGTCGAGTGCTGCGTGAGTGTGAGGATGACCCAGCCGGTGATCTGGTAGCCGGGACGCTTTACGCCGGCACGATTGAACTCTTCTTCAATGACGAGCTGTTCAACGGCACTGGCAGCACGACCCCATGGCTTTGGCCAATGAGGAACTGCGTAGCCCGACGCAACAAGCGCACGAACGCGTTCATTGCCATCAAGATCCTTGACCGCTTCGATTGCAGCACGAGCCTCGGCACGGAATGCTTCGGCTTCGGGTGGGAGTTCCACGGCCCGGACGATCTTGACGTCCTTGCGGAGAAGGTTCGCGATGTCGATGGCGGCAGCTTCGGCATCTACCAGCGCCTCAATTGCAAGTGCGCGTCGCAGGTAGAGATGCGCGTCGTGTTCCCATGTGAATCCGATGCCGCCGTGAACCTGAATGTTCATCTGCGCATTGCGGTCGCCGGCATGAACTGCAGTGGCGGCCGCCATCGCCGCGGCGTAGGAGAACTGTTCGCCGCCGGCCGAAGCAGCACGGGCCGCGTCCCAAACTTCGGCCGTTGCGATTTCGGTTTCAACGAGCATGTTGGCGCAGTGATGCTTCACCGCTTGGAACATGGCGATTGCTCGACCGAACTGCTGACGCTCGCGGGCGTAGCCGGCAGCCATGTCGGTGGTTGCGCGGGCGACACCAGTTGCTTCAGCGGCCAGAAGAAGTCGTGCGTAGTCAATGAGCGACTGAGCGCCCCCGGGGATGATGATTGCTTCGGCATCGTCGAACGTGACCTGGGCGCTGCGGCGGGTCGGGTCGAGGTTGGTCATCGAGCGGATGTCGACGCCCTTTGCAGTTGCGTCCACGATCGCAAGGTCGTTTCCAACCGTGACGACGATGAGGTTCGCGAGTGTTGCGCTGAGCACGCTGCGAGCAGTGCCTGCGATGGTGTTGGTCTTGGCGGAAAGATCGTCGCCGAATCCGATTCCAGCAACCACGCTTCCGTCAGCGAGTCCCGGAAGCAACTCGGCGGCAACATCGGCTGGGGCGGCAGCAACAATCGCAGCGCTTGCGATGACAGTTGGCACGAACGGGCCAGGAGCAAGGCCCGCTCCCATTTGCTCAACTACGACAACAAGTTCAGGCATTCCGAAACCGGAACCGCCATTCTCTTCAGGAATGTGAAGACCGAGCCATCCGAGTTCGGCAAGCGCCGACCAGAAAGAGGGCATGGACTCGGTCTTCGCTTCGAGCAATTCGCGAGCTGCGTCACGTGATGAATGGCGTTCGAGGAAATCCGCAGTGACGTCAGCCAGGGTGCGGTGGTCTTCGGTGATGGCGATCGACATTGGGGTGCGCTCCAAAGAGGGAAGTGTGACTGCGGCAGCGTACCCACCCATCGGCGGTCAGGCCTATGTGGGCGGGAGGGGTCAGAATGGAGTTATGAAGACCGATGCGATCATCCACGGAAATCTGACCGATGCGGCGGCCGCTATTCGGCGGGCCGAAGATGCAGGTTTTGATGGCGTCGTCGCAGTCGAGATCTCCCACGATCCGTTCCTGCCGCTGACATTGGGCGCTGCTGCCACTGAGAGGGTTGATCTCATCACGGGTATCGCCGTCGCCTTTGCCCGCAATCCCATGAACGCTGCGGTGATTGCCAACGACATCAACCGCCTGTCGAACGGGCGGTTCATCCTCGGGCTCGGCAGTCAGATCAAACCCCACATCACAAAACGTTTTTCGATGCCGTGGTCTGACCCCGCCGCTCGAATGCGCGAGTTTGTTCTCGCGGTGCGCGCTATTTGGGAATCTTGGAACGAGGGAACGCCCCTTCAGTTCCGCGGCGACTACTACCGACACACCTTGATGACGCCAATGTTTGATCAGGGTCCGAGCGAATGTGGAGATCCGCGCATTTTCGTTGCTGCGGTTGGGCCAGCTATGACTGCCGTTGCTGGTGAGGTCGCCGATGGGTTGATGGCTCACGGTTTCACCACTCCGGGCTATTTACGTGACGTCACGATGGTGAACCTCGCGAAAGGGCTTGAACGTTCCAATAGGGCGCGCAGCGATGTTGAAGTGACGATCCCGATTATGTCGGCAGTGGGCCGAGACGATGCCGAGATTGCGCCGAAGCTGGCAGCAGTTCGGCAGCAACTCGCGTTTTATGGTTCGACGCCTGCCTATCGCGGCGTTCTAGAACATCACGGGTGGGGAGATGTTGGTGATGAACTCAATCGACTTTCAAAACAGGGCGAATGGGTAGCGATGGGCGATTTGATTACCGATGAGATGCTTCGCGAGTTCGCTGTAATTGGCGATCTCGAGTCGGTAAGTTCCGAGATCAAGAAAAAATTCGGGGGACTTGTAGATCGCGTCCAAATGGGTCTCAGCGATAAGCCGTTAAAGATCTGATTCCTCGCTCCGCAGTACGCTCGCTGTGTAGGTGACGGAATCGTCGCCGCTTTGTTGGGGGAATCAAGTGAGCGATCGCAATAAATCCGCAGTCGAGCAGTTCTTTGTCGCAGGACGCGAGGTCGACCGTCTGTCGTTCATGACTGAAGACATCGAGTGGTGGAACGGTCTTGGAAAGTTTCCCGCTGCGCCAGGACAAACAGTGTTTCGCGGCAAAGATGAAGTTGGAGCACGCATATTGGGTCGGGCGCCTTCTCCGCCGCAACCGAACGGTCGGCGAATCGATCGATACGACCTCTCAACCATCAGCTTTCACGACGTACACACCATCGCTGATGGGCCGTACGTCTTCCGCCAACACCTCTACAAAGCGACGACTATCGGCGGTAAGCCCTACGAAAACGTCTACGGGTTTCTCTTTCGCTTCACCGAAGAGGGTCTCATCGACCGAATCTGGGAACACTGGGGAACGTTGAACGCTTACGAAACATTGTTTCAGGGTCCGCTTGTCGTTCATGACCCCGACGAGGTCCTGATGACGACGCCGTCGGTTCGGCAACGGCTTGATCTCGAACGTTCGGTTGACCGCGATGTCATTGCCGAGTGCATGGAGATTGCGGTTCACGCGCCCAATGGGTCAAACCAGCAGCCATATCGATTCATTTTTGTTGACGACGATGAAACCAAAGCCAAACTCGCAGCGATCTATCGCGCTGCCATGGCTGACTTCGTCGGCCGTCCTCGTACTGATGCGGCTGAAGATCAAGTAGACCGCACGTCTGAAGCGCAAAAGCGCATCGCTCAAAGTGTTGCGTACCTCGCCGAGAATATCGAGAAGGTCCCGATTCTCTGTGTTCCTGTCGTCGCTGGTCGGACTGATGGAAATGGGTCCGGGGCCCACGCCGATCGCACATCCACCTTTTGGCAGGCGGGGCGTTGGGGTTCAGTCGTACCTGCACTGTGGTCGTTCATGCTTGCGCTTCGATCACGTGGACTTGGATCTGCTTGGACAACGTTGACGTTGATCCGTGAGCGCGAAGTCGCTGAAGTCTTAGGCATTCCTTATGAGGAATGGATGCAAGTCGGCCTGTTCCCAATTGCTCACACAATCGGCACGGATTTCCGCATCACTCCTCGCAAGCCCGCTGAAGAACTCACAAGATGGAATCAGTTCCGCAGTTCGTGAACCTGAGTTAGGTCTCGAAAGGTAGGAGCGACTCAGCGAGAGCGCCGAGTTCGGCGTCGGGGTTGGCGTCTCCTACAAGGGGAATGATCACGAACTTTGATGCTCCGGCATCGATGAACTCGCCTAAGAGCGACGGAAGTTTCTTGCGCGTTGGTATGACCGAGCGCGGGTCGAGTCCTGGGCGACGGCGTTCGATGACGTCAACAAATCGCTGGGGGAGCGGGCCGTCGGAATAGGAAATAAGCGCGCCGTAATGCTCAGGGTCCATGGTGCGGCCGGACTCGCTCGCCGTCGCCTCGATGACAGGAATTGATTCCGCGACGTCGGCGGGTGAGCAGAACGATGGCAGCCATCCGTCGCCGACTCGACCAACGCGACGGAGTTCGCTCGGGGCGATTCCCCCAAGCCAAACATCGAGTTGTGATTGTGTGGGTCTGGGCAATACCTGAACATCGTCAACAGAGAAAAACTCTCCGTGGTGTGAAATGACTTCGCCGGTCCAACACGCGCGCATGAGGGCGAGTGCTTCGTCATGGCGCCGACCACGTTCGCCGCGCTCAACACCGAACGCGCGCTGCTCGGGTGGATCAACCGCGCCGAGTCCGACCGCAGGAAGAAAGCGTCCTCCGGAAAGAACATCAAGCGTTGCCATCTCTTTTGCCAAAATCACCGGGTTGCGACCGGGGAGGACCAGGACGGAAGTCCCAAGCTTCATTCGCGTCGTGCGGCCGGCGGCGATGGCCAGCGCGATCATCGGGTCAGGAGTCTCAGCGCCAATTCGCTCAGACATCCAGAGCGAATCGAATCCGAGTGTTTCGCATCGATCAACGATTGCGTTGAATCGAATGGGGTCTGCAGCCCCGGACAGGGTGCCGAGACCGATCCCCACTCGTACTTTCTTTGCGCCGCTCATGTGATGATCCTTGCACCTCTGTCCTGAAACGAACGGGTCCCGGGCCAAGCGACCGCTGTGGGTGTGCTTAGCCGCGTACAGTCGTAGTTCTTGAACGCCCCCCGTTCCACCTTCGTTCGCATGGCACGTCTCACCGCGGTTCTCGTGGTGTCGATGGCTGTCCTCGCTGTTGCCGGTTGCTCAGGATCGAACGCGAGTCCGGCAGCGACGACCGAATCCACCGATTCCACGATTACTGCTCCTTCTGGACCGATTGATGGGGGCACGCTGGATATCGCGGTTGCTGGCGCTCCTTCGAAGTGGGCGCCGAACTCAGGACCGTGGACGACCGATGAACTGCAAGCGGCGCGAGCTGTCTATGACCGATTGATGGTTCGCGATTCTAATGATCAGCCTGTTCCGGAACTGCTTTCGAAAGCATCGGCGAATTCGAACTTTACGTCGTGGACGTTGGTAGTTCGCGAGGGCGTGACCTTCAGTGACGGATCTCCTCTCACCTCTGAAATCGTTGCGTTCAATTTGCGTGCTCAACAGGCAGATCCCTCAAACACCGATCTCTTGGCTCCGATCTCCGCGATAACGACTCCTGACGCTCAAACCGTCGTTGTTTCGATGTTCACTCCGTGGTCGACATTCCCGCAATTGCTGACTACGCGATTGGGGACGATCGCTGCACCGGCAACGCTTCTTGGATTTGATCCGCGCCCCATCGGCACCGGCCCGTTCGTGTGGTTTGGCGTTGATGAAGCGGGCATCACGATTGTTGTGAAAAATCCCACCTATTGGAAAAAAGGTCTGCCACATCTCGATGGAGTTCGTTTCCTTCCGATTCCCGAGGCTGCGGATCGGGTAACCGCTGCACTCGAAGGAAAGGTTGGAATGGTGGCGATCGATGAGCCCCGGCAGTTGCAGCGACTCGAAACCGTTCCGAATCGCGAAGGCAAAATCACACTTCATGATGATCGAAATGCCGAACGACCAAAGGTAAACATTGCCTTCGAAACTGGTCGTGCTCCGTTTGATCGGATTTCCGCGCGCCGTGCGGTTGCACTTGCAACTGACCGCACCGAGATCCTTTCCAAAGCCTTCGCAGGGCAGGGTTCGATTGCGCGAGGAATGGTGAGTGACACCTCACCTTGGTTCGTTGACCATTCCCGTTCGGCGCGAGACCTCGATCGAGCGAGGAAGCAGGTTGAGGAGTACACGAAGGAGACTGGTGTTCCGTTAGCGTTCCGCCTCCTCGTGGCACCTGACACCACTCTTGAGCGCGTGGCCTCACTTTGGCGTGGTCAACTTGAAGAGGTGGGAATCGACATGACAATTGATCTTGTCGACCCCCAGACGCTGTCACTCGCGGCTGTCTTGGGTCAGTTCCAAGCGATCTTGCAGATCGGATTCGATTCCTCTCATCCCGACGCTTACGAGCCACTCTTTCGCGGAATCCCTGCGGAACAGGCCGTCGTCAGTGGGAATACCACCCGGTACATCAGTCCGCTTGTAACAAAGTCTTTCGCTGATGCCCGTACCACTGCAGACCTGACTCGTCAGGTTGATGCTTACGGAACTATTCAGGAACAGGTTGCGATTGATATCCCGTATTTATTCCTCGTGCAGGTACGAGAAGTTGTCGTGACCACGCCGAAATTGCGTGACGTAACGAACTGGTCAAGCGGTTCGGGCGCTGGGGGGCTGGGCCAGGACGACGCAACGGTGTCGCTGGCACAAATGTGGCTCGCTCGCTGAACGAGACCCTGAGTTAGGCGCTGAGGGGCGTTCCAGCGAATGGCGATGGATCGCCATTTTCTGGAATCTGGGGAACAGTCCAATCCATACGCGCAGACAAATTTGCTGCCACAGCGGCCCATTCGACTGGGTTCCAGCCTTGCGCGACAGCCTCGACCTGATGAGCCTGGTTGATGTGCACGAAGGCCGGAAGCGTGTCGAGTCCAAAGGCCTTCGCAGCGGTTCGTTCGGGATCGGCAAAGATCAAGATCTCTGAAGCCAGCGGGCCGACGTACTCGCGAACCTCGGCTTCGGGAGCCGTCAGGAGGAGAGCCACGCGGACATCGGCCTCGGAATAGTTTCGAAGGACTCGGAGGGCGGTTTTGAGAATCCAGGAACTTTCGTTGGTGAACGGGTCGAGGATCACGATCGCCAAATGGAAGTTGGTGGTCCATTCCGAGATCGGACGGCTCTTGCCGGTCAGGGGGTGTAGTTCCACAGCGGCCTGCACATCAGTAGTCACAGCCTCAGAAGGTAGCGCGAGTAGGTTGGGAGAACCGCACATGGGCGAAGCGCCCGAGAACTTCTTCAGGAGTCACCATGGTTGTCCTTGCCGCATTGAACAGCACCGGATACAAGATCGTTCTGATGATCCACGTTCTCGCCGTCATCGTGGGGTTCGCGCCGTTGTGGCTCGCCCCAGTGCTGGTTCGTTTGACAGCAGCGGGCGACAAAGCTGCCGCCGACGGTCTCGAGGTCTCCATCCTTCGCTTCTCGCTTCCGGGCATTGGCATCGCCGGAATTTTGGGTTTCGCCCTCGCCGGGATGAGCGACAAGGCCTACAAGATGTCGCAAGCCTGGCTGTCCATCTCTGCGGTGTTGTGGGTTGTGCTTCTGGCTCTGTTATTCACGGTGGCTCGCCCAGCCATCAAAGCCTTCCGCGACGGAGATGCCGCTGCTCGCAGCCGAATCATGATCGCTACCGGCATCAGCCACATCATTCTCGTTGTCACGCTGTATCTCATGATCTTCAAGCCTGGCGCCTGAAGCATCTCGGTAGGGTGCAGTTCTGATGCACCCGGTTGAACGACTTCGCTACGTGGCTCGGGCTACGGGCTATCCCCAAAGCGTGATTGTTTCTGAAACGGCGCGGGCGCTCGCAAGTTTCGCAAGCGATCCGCAAGGACTCGTCACCGCGTGTCGGCGCATGGTGCAGCGACAACCAGGGTCGGCTCCTTTGGTTTGGCTCTGCGCACGTGTTCTCTGCGCGGGCGACCCTTTCGCGGAAATTCGCGCGGCGCTCGAAGAACTCGAAGGAGACCGAACGTCGGTTGAACTTGCGCATTCGCTTCCCGATGAAGCCACCATCGTTGTTTTGGGCTGGCCCGAGCTCATTGGGGCGGCATTGCCTCGTCGCGGCGATATTGAAGTCCTGGTCGTCGATGTGCACCAAGAGGGTGGGGGTCTGGTGATGCAACTGGTTGATGCTGATGTGAACGCGCTTGATGTTCCGCTAGCGGGACTCGGGGCAGCTGTTGGCGACGCTGACCTTGTGCTTCTCGAAGCTT
Source organism: Actinomycetota bacterium (assembly GCA_005787345.1). Taxonomy (GTDB): domain Bacteria; phylum Actinomycetota; class Acidimicrobiia; order Acidimicrobiales; family Acidimicrobilacustridaceae; genus Acidimicrobilacustris. Next base: position 20,130 of record SYBH01000148.1, on the reverse strand, counting down.
CGGCCGTGGCTCCAACCGAATGGCTTGGCGTTTCCGGCTCACTGGCCGCGGCCTCGGTGGCGAAAGCACGCGAAATCCCGGTGTGGGCTGTTGCCGGAGTGGGACGGTTCCTTCCGCAACGAATGTGGGAGCCAGTCCGTGAGCGGATCATCCCCGAAGAGGCATGGGATGCCGACGACGAGGTCGTACCCCTCGCCATGCTTGACAAAATCGTGGGCCCTACTGGTCCGCTCAGTGTCGTAGATGCATTGCGAAGAACCGATTGTCCGATCGCAACCGAGTTGTTTAAGGGCGACGTCATCTAGTCCGCCGGTAGGGTTCGAGTTATGCGCGCGCCGATCACTGACACGTTGATCGTCGATCGCTATCTCGAGCTTGGGCTTCGTATGGGTCGCCACATCGATGGTTTCGTCGATGCCTATTACGGCCCAGCCGTGCTTGCTGATCGAGTTGCCGCTGAGCCGGTGCTCGCCCTGGATGTTCTCGTTGCCGCTGCTGGTCAACTGATCGTTGATCTCGACGCAGGAATCGACGACGACCTTCTTGATGCTTCGCGCCGACGATGGTTGCGAGCACAGGCGACCGGAATGCACACCTCTGCTCGCAAAATGGCGGGGGAGGAGATCTCCTACGTCGACGAAGTTGAATGGTGCTACGGGGTTCGACCCACATTTCGCGACGAAGAGGAATTTGCAGCAGCGCATGAACGACTTGATGCTGCGCTGCCGGGCAGTGGACCCGTGCGCGAGCGGATCATTTCGTGGCGTGAAGCTCAAGCGATCCCGGTTGATCGTCTTGACGCAGTCCTCCGATCGATTGCGGAGGATTTTCGCGAACGAACGCAGCGAACATTCGGTCTGCCTGAAGGTGAATACATCGCATGGGAGCTCGCATCGAATCAGCCGTGGTCGGGTTTTAACTATTACGAAGGAAATCTGCAAAGCCGCGTGGCCATCAACACCGACCTTCCGGTGCTGGCGACGAGCATCGGACATCTCGTTGCCCACGAGGCTTATCCCGGCCATCACACCGAACACTCACGCAAAGAAGCCGGGCTTGTTCGTTCTCGAGGTTGGCAAGAGGAATCAATCTTCTGCGTAGGAACGCCGCAATGCCTGATTGCCGAAGGGCTGGCCGACCTAGCGTTGGAGATCATCGCTGGTGAAGTCCCTGATCTGGTGGTGGCCGAACACTTGCGAAACAATGGCATCGAGTTTGATCCGGAGATTGCTCACGCTGTTCGCGTTGCGAGCGAATCGATGGACGCCGTTCGGGCTAATGCCGCATGGCTGCTGCATGAAGATGGCGCTGCCATCGATGACGTTGTTGCCTACATCGAACGTTGGGGATTGCTTCCGCATGCTCGTGCGACGAAAGCGATTGAGTTTCTGACTTCGCCCACATGGCGCGCGTACATCTCCTGTTATGTCGAGGGCTTGCCCCTTTGTCGCAACTGGGTCGGTGGCGATCACGCTCGGTTTGCGACACTGCTGACCGAACAATTGGTCCCGAACGATCTGGTAGGCGCGTGAAGCGGTCAGTCACGCTGCGCGGCGAAACCTTCGTCTTCGCCGACCTCCGTGAACTCATGGCGCGTGCAAATGAACCAAAAGCAGGCGATCGGCTGGCGGGAATTGCAGCGAGTTCAGAACGGGAACGGGTGGCAGCCAAGATGGCGCTCGCTGATGTTTCGCTTTCTGCGTTTCTCGATGAGCCGCTGCTTGAAGACGATGTGACCGGACTGATTGTCTCATCGCTTGATCATCAAGCCTTCGCTGCGATTCGTTCGCTCACCGTGGGCGAACTACGTGAACTCGTCCTCACCTCTTCCTTTGCTTCCGAGTGGGAGCGTGGACTGAAGGGGGCGCTCACGCCTGAGATGGTTGCTAGTGCCGCACGGATCATGAGCGCGCGCGATCTCATGACTGCGGCGGCACCTTTACGTGCGGTCACGAAGTGCCGAAACACAATGGGTGAACGCGGGGTCCTCGGAGTTCGAGTTCAGCCCAATCATCCAACCGACGACATTGCCGGCGTGTTGCTCTCGGCCCTCGATGGCCTGCTGTTTGGTTGTGGAGATGCAGTCATCGGAGTGAATCCAGCTGGCGACTCCATCGAGAACGTCATTGCACTCGAACATGCACTTCACGACCTGATCGGCGCTGTCGGAGCTCCGACGCAATCATGTGTACTTGCTCATTTCACGACCCAACTGGAAGCACTTGAACGAGGTGCTCCTGTCGACCTCCTTTTTCAAAGTATTGGTGGCACCGAAGCAACCAATGCCGGGTTCGGCGTCACGTTGCAAGGGCTGGCCGAGGGGCTCGAGGCGGTCTTGGCGTCTCATGTCGGCCGCGACGGATTCATTGGCGACAACGTCATGTATTTCGAAACTGGTCAAGGCACTGCGCTATCGGTCGACGGTCACGGTGGGATTGATCAGCTCACCTGCGAGGCGCGCGCCTACGGAGTTGCGCGCGCCTTTGATCCATTCCTCGTGAATTCGGTCGTCGGTTTTATTGGGCCGGAATATCTCGCCAACGAGCGGGAAATCATGCGAGCCGGTTTGGAAGATCACTTCATGGGCAAATTGCTTGGCCTGCCGATGGGGATCGACATTTGCTACACCAATCACGTTGAAGCGAACCAAGACACCACCGATCAATTGCTTGTTCTTCTTGCTACTGCAGGCTGCAATTTTGTGATGGGTGTACCTGGTTCTGATGATGTGATGCTCAACTATCAGTCCACCAGCTATCACGATGCTGCTGGAGTGCGTGAACTTGTTGGTGCGCGTCCCGCCCCTGAGTTCGAAGAGTGGCTTGAGCAAACCGGAATCTATGAAGGCGGGAAGTTGTCGGAACTCGCCGCAACTGGTCCTGATTCGCTGCTGGCGTTTACCAATTCGGTGAAGGAGTTGGGTCTATGAGCGACAACCTTCCCAGCCCCATCCAACGGGCGGTTGACGCTGGCGACAATGTTTCTGAAGTCACACCCGCGCGCTTGTTCATTGGTCGAACCGGAACGGCGTATCGGACCTCGACGCAACTGCAACTTCGCGCCGACCACGCATTTGCGAAAGATGCTCTTAGTGCATCGCTCTCGCTTACCGAGCCACCGATGAATGAACTTGTCGAGCGCTTTGAACTTTTTGAAGTTGCAACAAAAGCCAATTCGCACGAGGAGTACTTGGCCCGGCCAGATAAAGGTCGTCGCCTTGCTGTCGGTGTTGCTGAAACGTTGCGTGCGAACTGTCCGTCCGGGGTTGACGTGCAATTCGTTGTTGGAGACGGTCTCTCCCCGTTAGCGGTGCGCGCGCAGGTTCCGTCGTTACTCGGTCCACTCATTGAACAAGCGTCGGCACGCGGTTGGTCGGTAGGTCGTCCGTTCTTTGTCCGGTACTGCCGAGTTGGGGTCATGAACGACATCGGCGAGGCCCTTCAAGCGCAGAATGTCATCCTGCTCATTGGGGAGCGCCCTGGGCTCGCAACGGCTGAAAGCCTTTCTGCCTACATGGCTCATCGTCCCCGAAGTGGCGACACCGATGCGCAGCGGAACCTTGTCTCGAACATTCATTCTTCCGGAGTTGGTACCGAAGATGCGGTGCGTCGAATCCTCGGATTGGTCGATTCCTTCCAACTTCAGGGCCGAAGTGGCTTCATGGTGAAGGAATCTGCTCAACCGACGGCTCTGCCGGGGGCCGGCGGCCGATAGTTTCAGGGCATGCGAAATCCCAAGGACTTCTTCCGCCCCCTTGCCGTGGGTGCCCCCGAGCCGGTGCGAGAGATTCCGGTCAAGCCCGCCCGGATGATTCATTTCTTCCCACCTTCCAACGAGAAGATGGTGGGCAAGCTTCCATCTATCGTTCCGACCGTCGACGTCTTGCTCGGCAATCTTGAAGATGGCGTTCCGGCTACGGACAAAGAAGCAGCGCGCGCTGGTCTGGTGAACGTCGGTAAGACCATTGAGTTCGGAAAGACTCAGTTCTGGACTCGTGTGAACTCGCTCGATTCCCCGTGGGGTCTCGACGACATCGTTACGGCGGTCACCGAGATCGGCGACAAGCTCGACGTCATCATGATCCCAAAGGTCGAGGGTCCCGAAGATATTCACTATGTCGATCGTCTACTTGCACAACTTGAGGCGAAAGCAAAGTTGAATCGCCCGATCCTCGTGCACGCAATTCTTGAGACCGCTCGTGGCGTTGCCAACGTCGAAGAGATCTGCGGAGCAAGTCCCCGCATGCAGGGCCTTTCCCTGGGCCCGGCGGACTTGGCGGCCAATCGACGCATGAAGACCACGCGTGTTGGCGGCGGTCATCCGGGGTATTTGGTTCGTCAAGATCCGGTCGACGGAAACATCGAAGGCGATCGAACGATTTACCAGCAAGACCTCTGGCACTACACGCTTGCTCGCATGGTCGATGCGTGTGTTGCCAACGGCATCCTTCCGTTCTATGGCCCATTCGGTGACATTGCCGACGTCGTTGCGTGCGAAGACCAGTTCCGCAATGCCTTCCTTCTTGGCTGCGTCGGTGCATGGAGCCTTCACCCAGTGCAGATCGCAATTGCTAAGCGCGTCTTCAGTCCCGATCCGGCCGACGTCGCACACGCTCGTCGTGTCATCGAAGCAATGGGCGATGGAACCGGAGCCATCATGCTTGACGGAAAGATGGAAGACGACGCATCGGTAAAGCAGTGCCGGGTGATGGTCGAGCTCGCAACCTCGCTTGCGGCTGACGATCCCGAACTCGCTGCTGCTTACGGACTTTGAGGAACGACGATATGAGTGAAGCGCTGCGTCCCCGTCGTTCTGTTCTCTACATGCCCGGTGCAAATGAGCGGGCTCTCGAAAAAGCCAAAGGCATTCCCGCCGATGCTCTGATTCTTGACCTTGAAGATGCTGTCGCTCCCGACGCCAAGACCGAAGCGCGTGCACGAGTATGTGCTGCGGCGGCTAGCGGGGAATATGGCGCCAAAGAAATCGCGATTCGAATCAACGGAATCGGTACGCAATGGCACGATGACGACATCGCTGCGGCATCTGTGGCGGGCCCCGATGCGATCGTTGTGCCGAAGGTGAACTCGGCCGAAGAAGTTGCTCACCTTGTATCCGCATTCGAGGCAGCCGGCGCACCCGCAAAGACGAAGTTGTGGGCGATGCTTGAAACACCAGTTGCGATTCTCAATGCCGAATCAATCGCGACCGCATCTGATCGGCTCACGGTATTGGTGATGGGCACCAACGATCTCGCGAAAGAGTTGTACGCCGAGCACGTCCCGGGCCGCGCTCCACTGCAGTTTGGATTACAGAAGTGCCTTATGGCGGCTCGTTTGGCCGGCAAGGTCATCCTTGATGGTGTCTACAACGACATCAAAGACGACGAAGGCTTCCGTGCCGAAGCACTCCAGGGCAAGCAGTTCGGGTTTGACGGCAAGACGCTCATCCATCCGAGCCAGGTGGAACCGTGTAACGAGGTGTTTGCTCCGTCCGAAGATGAGATCGAACATTCTCGCAAGGTGATCGCTGCATTCAATGAGGCGCAGGCCGAAGGACGCGGCGTCGTTACCGTCGACGGCCGCATGATCGAAAATCTGCACGTCGACAATGCACTGCGAATCCTCGCCGTTGCCGACGCACTCGCGGCGCTTGGTTAACGACGCGGATTAGAGGCTTACTTCACTGCATCGAGCATGCGGCGAGCGATCACCTTGAGGCACAACGTTTCGTCGGCACCTTCAAAGATCGACAGCACGCGTGCGTCGACGAAGTAGCGACTGACGCTGTATTCCTCGGCATAACCAAAGCCACCGTGGATCTGCATTGCTTCACGCGTGACCCATTCGGCGGCCTTGCACACGTAGGCCTTGACCATTGAAGCCTCGAGGATTCCTCCGCCGTTCGCCATCATCTTGGCAACCTCGTAGGAGAACTGACGTGCGGCCTGAGTGAGCACCACCATGCGGCCGAGTTTGGCCTGGGTGAGTTGGTACTCGGCAATGGGCTGACCAAAGACGACGCGATCAAGCGCGTACTGGTGAGCGTCTTCGTATGCGGCTTGCATGACGCCAACAGCGCGAGCGGCTGTTTGTAAACGACCATTCTCGAACCCGGCCATTTGGTAATAGAAGCCCTTGCCGAGGCCTTCATCGCCACCGACCTGATTCGCTTCGGACACAAACCAGTTGTCGAACGCGATTTCGTAGGAATGCATGCCGCGGTAGCCGATGGTGTCGATTGCTCGGCCTTCCATCTTTCCGCCGCCCGGTGCTCCGCCATCGGTGCCGGCTTCCTGAACAAACGCGAAACCGTGGCCTTCGCCGCGGGGCTTGGGCACCACGAACATCGTGAGTGCTTTGTGCGTGAGTGACTTATCGGTGTTGGTGCGAGCGAGAAGCATGAGGGCATCGGCCCGAGCGCCAAAGGTGCACCAGGTCTTCACGCCGTTGATGAGCCAACCGCCGTCAGTGGGCGTAGCGGTGGCCTTCACGCCGGCAACGTCAGATCCGTAATCGGGTTCGGTGACGGCCACAGCAGCCATCACTTCGGCCGAGGCCAACTTTGGAAGCCATTCGCGTCGTTGCGCTTCGGTCCCACCCGCCAAAAGGGCGCGGGTGAGGATTTCAGGACGCGTGATGAGTGAGCCACCGGCTCCGAGAGACACCTTTGCGAGTTCTTCGGTGGCCACAACCATGCCCATGTACTCGCTCTCGCCACCTTCGCTGTACCCGTCGTATTCGACTGGAACCGAGAGTCCGAATCCACCGAGTTCGGCCAAACCCTGAATCAGGTCTTCGGGGATATCCAAGTTTTCGCGATGAATATGTTCTGCAACAGGTGCAATTTTTTCGTTGGCGAATCGTCGGAACGTGTCCTGCACCATTTCGAAATCACTCTCGAGGTGGCGAGGTCCGGGAGTGTCTGCCAGCGACGCCAAGAACTCTGGTGCGCGGAAAGATGAAACAAACTCGCGGGTGCCGTCGAGCACTCCGGGCGCGATATTCCAGTCGGCTTCACGGCCGAACAACTTGGGAATGAGTTCGCCAACTGCATCGGCGATGTAGGCGCACGCGATCTTGGCTTCGAGTTCGCCCTTGGTTCCGTAAACGAGCATGGCCCGACCGGTTTCAACCGCCGACGCTGCGTGAGCGATGTCGTAGGCCACGACCTGGTTCACATCAGGCCCACCAGTGGTGGCGATGTGGCGGATGCCGGCTTCGACCACCCCGTGGGCGAGGTCGATGACGGAAGCGGCAGTGGTCAGATCCGGAGCAGTCATAGGCCGAAGGTTACCCATCGGTCACCTTGGCGTTCTCATCAGGCTCAGGAAGGAATCGGCTGCAGTACCTGACCGGGACGAGCACCCGTGCTGGCACCGTTGATCCAAGTGGGAACACCGGCGGTGATGGTGGCTCGGAAGCCTGCAGGAGCTCGCGTGAATCGCCAAGTGCCATGGGGAACGTCGTAGGCCCGTTCTTCGGGGCGCAACTCAAGTTCGTCGAGACGGAACACCACGATGTCGGCGACCTTGCCCGTAGCGATCACGCCACGGTCGGTGAGGCCGAAGAAGTCTGCGGTTCGTCCGGTGAGGGCGTGAACGCCTTCTTCGATCGTGATGAGTCCGGCATCGCGGACGTAATGCGTGAGCATGTACAGGTGCTCGCCAGCGGCGGAAAACAACTGCAAGTGCGCACCGCTGTCATTGATGTTGAAAACCATGTGCGGGTCGCGGAGCGCTTTCACCACATCGGCCTCGCTGAGGCGTTCGGGAATGCCCATCATTTGTGAAGCAAGTCCGTTTGCAATGACCCAGTCGGCGAGTGCATCAGAAATATGCAGACCGGTTTGATCGGAAAGGTCTTGGAGTGAAATGCCAAGTGGCCCGGCGCCGGTTTCGGAGATGGTGAGAATCATCTCGGCGGGGCGATCGATGCGCGAGAGGCTTGAACGTGTGCGGTTGTCCCAATCGGTGCGGGCCTGATCGCGCCATGCGGGATCGCCAAGCGTGGAGAGCTTGAGTTCGCTTGGTCCGTTGATGACTTCGTTCCATGCAGGAACGCGTTGGAACACCAGTGAACTTTCGAAACCGAAGAACGGTGCTAGCGGCTTGCAGTTGACCATGGGCCACATGTCGGCACCTGATGATTGCAAGCGATCGTGAAGTGCCCACCACTCGTCGCGACGATCATCGTCGCGTTCGTTGAAGGGAATGCCTGTGTACTGAGCACGCACGCCACTTTCTCGGACGAGTTCGCCAAATCGCTCTGCGTCGGAAATGGAGAGTTCAGGATCGTTGAAGCGCGTGATCATCTGCACCGTTGCCGGCTTATGGTCGGCAACGACTCGGAACAGAGCGAGATACTCGGCATCGTCGGCGAAGTAACCAGGAACAAGGCGAAGTGTTCGGTCCCGATCGAAGTGGTTGATGCTGAGGCCGAGTGCGCCGGCGGCAAGACCTTCGTCAAGGACAGCGCACATCTCGGCGATTTCTTCGTCGGTGGCAGCGCGCGTCCACGCGTCGGGGCCCATGACCCAGGTGCGCAGCGCGAGATGGCCGAGGTAGCCGGCGACGTGCACCGAGGTTGGCTGGGTGCGAAGTGCATCCATGTACTCAGGCCATGACTGCCACGACCACGGGACCTCTTGTTCGAACGCTTTACGAGGGAGGTCTTCGAGGAAACACAGCAGGTCGACGATTTCGTCTCGCTGGTCACCTTTGAGGGGGGCGATGGAGTTTCCGCAGTTACCGAACACCATCGAGGTGTTGCCATAAGCAGGAAGCGGATCAAGTTCGGGGTTCCACCACATCGCACCCTCGAGGTGAGTGTGTGTGTCGATGATGCCTGGAGCAACGTAGGAACCGCTGGCATCGAGCATGGTTTCGCCATCGGCGATGAGGTCTGAACCAATCTCGGTGATGACGCCGTTTCGAACACGCACATCGGCCTTGTACGCCGCCGCTCCAGTTCCGTCGACGATTGTTCCGCCTGTGATCAGAAGATCAGTCATGGTTCCCCCTGTGTTTGGGTCGAATCTAGTAGCGGAAACTCCTAGGCTCATCGGCGTCGTCTGTAGAGGAGAAACGCCGTGACTGTTTATGACCGCCCCTTTGGCCGCCATTTCGAAGATTTCGAGGTCGACGATGTGTATCGCCACTGGCCAGGGAAGACGATCACTGAGGCTGACGACCACCTCTTCTGCATGATCACTATGAATCACCACCCAACGCACACCAACAACTGGTTTGCCGAGAATGAATCTCCGATGGGTCAGGCTCTTGTGGTGGGCAACCTCGTGTACTCGCTCGTTCTGGGTATGAGCGTTCCCGATGTGAGCGGCGCGGCAATCGCGAACCTCGAAGTTGAATCGCTGAAGCATGCCAAGCCCACGTTTCACGGCGACACGATCTACGCCGTCACGAAGGTGCTGGCCAAGAAGGAAACTTCCGATGGCAAGCGCGGCATCGTGACCGTCGAAACCAAGGGGATCAACCAGCGTTCGGAAGAGGTGTGCGAGTTCCGCCGCCGCGTCATGGTGTGGAAGCGCGAGTTTGCTCCGACCCGTGGCCTTCCCTACGGCGAAGACGTTTTCTCAGAAGACTGATTCGTGCTGGGATCGCCCGATGTCGAGGCGGTACTTGCATGGTCTGCCGGTCGTCGTGATGAGCTGCCGTGGCGGCAAACGCGCGATCCGTGGGCAGTACTTGTCTCGGAATTGATGCTCCAACAAACACAGGTGGCGAGAGTTGTTCCGCGTTGGCATCAATTCCTTGAGCGATTCCCAACGGCTTTAGTTTGCGCGCAGGCTCCCGTTGGCGACGTCGTAACTGAGTGGGCAGGACTTGGTTACAACAGGCGTGCCGTGAATCTTCATCGCGCTGCGGTTGCTGTTGTTGCCCAACATGGGGGAGTAGTTCCCGACGATCTTGATGCGCTCCTTGCGTTGCCGGGGCTTGGTCAGTACACCGCTCGAGCGGTACTGGCTTTTGCTTACGAACGCGATGTCGCTGTTGTCGATACCAATGTCGGCCGAATACTTGCTCGTCAACGTGGCGAGCGGCTCACCGCACGTGTTGCTCAGACATTTGCTGATGACATCGTTCCGATTGGGATGGGTTGGTCGTGGAACCAGGGTTTGCTTGACCTCGGAGCACTCGTATGCACAAAGCGCTCGCCAAATTGCGAGGCGTGCCCGACGTCAACGACGTGTTCGTGGTTTTGCGGAGGTTCATTGGAACCCGATCCGGCGATTGGCTCGGCGGCAGTAAGTAAAGGTCAATCGAAATTCATTGGTTCGTTTCGAGAGGGACGTGCTCGACTGCTTGATGTTCTGCGAACTGGCGTTGAAGTAGCGCCAGAGCAATTCCGCGACGCGTGTGGTTGGAATGAACGCGAGGGCGGCCACCTAGACGCTGTGCGCGCCGCCGATTCTCTTGTTCGCGATGGCTTGGCGATCGCTGGCTGCGATGGCGCAATATCGCTTCCCTGATCTCAGGGCTGAATGAACTCCAACACAAGTCGATTGAATTCCTCGGGCTTCTCCACCTGCGTGAAGTGCCCTGCGTCTTCGATGATCGCTGCGTGTGAACCTTCACTGAGTCCCGCTGCTGCATTCTCTGCGAACTCCACGCCGATACACCCGTCGTTACGGCCGTGGATGTAGAGCGTCGGTTGCGGCGGGGGTGTGCCGAGGAGGGCTTGAATTTCTTGGTAGTCAGCCGACACAGGTTCAGTTCCCCATGTTGCGCGGTAGTAGCCGAGCACTGCAGTGAGATGTTCGGGGTTCCCGATTGATTCTCGGATGTGCTGCATGTCAATCGTCGCGTCGTGACCAGGTGACCAGGTGACCAGTCAGCCCACAGTCGCTCGATGAATTCAAGATCGTTCATCGAGACGACGAAGTCGGAAAGACCGACCTGAAAGAAAAACATGTACCACGAGCGTTTGAGTTGGTCGTAGGTCATCATCGCGGACGCCATTGACGAAGCTGGTGGCACTGCAGCGGTGACAACTCGGCGCCAACGGTCAGGGGCAAAGGATGCTGCGCCGTAGGTCGCGAGTGCGCCCCAGTCGTGGCCGATGATCACCGCATCGCTGTCGCCACCCAGGGCTTCGTGAAGAACCGTGGCATCGCGGGCGAGGGTGGCGACGTGGAACTGGCCATCAGCCGGGATCGACGTCGGCGCGTAACCCCGCATAAATGGGGCGACAGCCCGGTATCCGGCATCGGCGAGGGCGGGTAGGAGGTAGCGCCATCCATGGGCGGTATCGGGAAATCCATGGAGGCAAAGGGCGAGTGGGCCGGAATCGCCGGCGGTGAGACAGCCGTAGGTGAGTTCGCTGGTGGGAACAGTGATGGAGTCGATCTGCATGGTGCGAAGGTAGCGAGATTCCGGCAGAGGTGTGAGACATGTCACTCTCCCTTCACATCAATGGACCCTTGTCCTAGCGTTCCCCATCCATTGGTACTCGGGGAGGAGGTGGACAGTGGAGATCACGTTTTACGGAGTTCGGGGGTCGACGCCATGTGCTGGAGAGAGCACCTCTCGTTACGGGGGCAATACCGCGAGCGTTGTCCTGCGCAGTGCCGATAGCGATCCGATCCTGCTTGACCTCGGAACCGGACTCCGGTACTTCGGCGCCGACCAAGGTGCCGGTGCGCAGTTGCATGCGCACGCACTCGTGACACACCTTCACTGGGATCACGTCCAAGGGCTTCCTTTCTGTCAGCCGCTGCTGGTATCTGGTTCAACACTTTCGGTCTACGGGCCAGACCATGACGGTGTGGCATTCGCCGATGCATTCGACGACTTGATGCGTCCTCCGTTTTTCCCAGTTACTCGTCAAGATCTCCCCGGCGACGTTTCGTTCTTCACTCTTACCGAAGGTGTTCACGAAGTAGCGGGAGCAAAAGTGACGGCGCTCGAAGTTCCTCATACGGACACGACGTTCGGTTATCGAGTTGAGCGCAATGGCTTTTCCGTGGCCTACGTCAGCGATCATCAGCAACCGGCTGACGGATTTTCCATCGATCCTGCGGTCCTCGAACTTTGTCGTGGTGTCGATGTTCTTATCCACGACGCGCAGTACACGCCCGAAGAATTCGCGTCGAAGCCGACATGGGGTCACTGCACTGTTGACTACGCCGTTCGTGTCGCTGCTGCTGCTGAAGTCGGACAGTTGGTTTTGTTTCATCACGACCCCTCGCACGACGATGAAACCCTCGATCAGCTCCTCGCCGGAGCGCGAGAAACCGGTCGCACAATGGGTGTCGATTCGATCGTTGCAGCGTTCGAGGGTCTCAGCATCACCCTCGCCTAGGATCTCGCCCTTGTGAGCGAGAATTCTGAAACCAGCGCATTCGATGGCGCCAAGTACCGACAGGTTCTTGGGCATTTCCCTACTGGCGTCGCAGTGATTACTGCGATGACTGACGAGGGCCCAGCAGGTATGGCCATCGGTTCATTTACGTCGTTGTCTCTTGATCCGGCGCTGGTTCTCTTCAGTGCGACGAAAACCTCGGCCAGTTGGGGAAAGTTGCGCGGTGCCGGAAAGTTCTGCATCAACATCCTCGCTGACGATCAGGAAGATGTGAGCCGAGTATTCGGTTCAAAGGCAGACGACAAGTTCTCCGAGATTGGCTGGAAGCACTCGGGCAACGGTGCACCGCTCATTAACGGAGTACTTGCCTACATCGACTGTGATCTTCACTCAGTCCTCGACGGCGGCGATCACGACATCATCGTTTGTGCTGTGACCGATCTCGACGTGAAGCACGAAGGCGGAGCACTTGTTTTCTTCCGCGGCGGCTATGGCCGGGTGGCGTTCTAAGCCATGGCCATTTACGCGTTGGGCGACATGGTTCCTGAAATTCATCCCGACGCGTGGGTGCACCCCGAGGCTGTTGTCATTGGTGACGTCACGATCGGTGCCGACAGCACGATTTGGCCATGCGCAGTTTTGCGCGGTGACAATGGCGGAATTCGTATTGGCGAACGTACCTCGATTCAAGACGGAACTGTTATTCATTGCATTCCCACCCGCCCAACGATTGTTGGCGATGATTGCGTGATTGGTCACATTGTTCACCTCGAGGGCTGCACGATCGAAAGCAATTCGCTTGTTGGTAACGGCTCGGTTGTGCTGCACGAAGCGATAGTTCGTTCGGGTTCGCTCGTGGGTTCTAACGCCGTTGTACCAAATCGTATGGAAGTCCCCACCGGTATGATGGCGCTTGGAATTCCCGCAAAGTTGCGTGAGGTCGGGCCGAATCAGTCGTTCATCCAAGAAATCGCTGTTCGTGATTACGCCGAACGCGGGAAGTTCTATAAAGCGCAGATGCGTCGAATCGACTGAAGTCTCAACCGGCGGTTTACGCGTCTGAACCCAACCAGTTGAACGGTGACCACGGCAGATTTCGCAAGACCCAAAACGCGACAACTGCGAGACCAATTGCGATCCACGCGTTTCGTTTGAACTCAAAATGAAGCACGCGTCGTCCGGTTCGTCGTGCGATCGCGTTCCAACCGAACCAAACAACTGACGTAACGAGGACGACGCTTAGAAGAAGGTTGTGGCTGAGGGCACGCAGCACATCGCCGTTCAAGAGTGCGTGGAGACCGCGAGTCATGCCGCATCCGGGGCAATCGAGACCGGTCGTGGCCTTGAACGTGCATGCTGGGAGAAGTTGTGTCGTGTTGGGGTCGATAACGCCAACCGCAACGCATCCAGCAAGTGCAGCGCCGCCCGCAATCCAAACACCGGTCTTGCCGCGACGGAGTCGCGTCGTTTCGGCGGGCGGCGGGGGAGGACCCTGGTTTGCCGAATCGATGGGGTTCGTCAGCACATCGCAAGTCTAGGGCTGGCCTCGCCTTGATTGGCTGTCGATGCCTAGGGTGCGGGCATGAATCTTGGACGCGTTGGCCTGTGGGCCTATCAACTTGATCTCGTTCCCTCCTCCCAGGCGCAGGAAACCGCTGCGGAAATCGAGGAACTCGGTTACGGAGCCCTATGGATTCCGGAGATGATCGGACGTGAATCGTTCGTGAGCTCAACGCTTCTTCTTGCTGGGTCAAAGAAGATGGTGATCGCCACCGGTATCGCATCGATCTACGCCCGCGATGCGCTGTGTGCGAACTCCGCATGGAACACCGTGTCCGAGGCCTTCCCTGACCGCTTCCTTCTTGGTCTTGGGGTGAGCCATGAGGTCATGGTGTCTGGGCTTCGTGGTCACGACTATTCGAAGCCGTTCTCAGCGATGAAGACCTATCTCGATGCAATGGATAACGGGTTGTTCACAGCGTCGCCTGCAAGTGCGCCGCCTCAGAAGGTTCTCGCTGCGCTTGGCCCAAAGATGCTGGAACTTGCCGCTGAACGGACTCAGGGTGCGCACCCCTATTTCATTCCTGTTGAGCACACCGCATTTGCCCGTGAGGTCATGGGTGATCGAGGTTGGCTATGCCCGGAACAAGCAGTGGTTCTTGAAGCTGATCCGGCAAAGGCTCGCGAGATTGCACGCGGGCACATGGCGATGTATCTCACGCTTCCGAACTACACAAACAATTTGAAGCGATTCGGGTTCACCGACGAAGACTTTGTTGACGGAGGATCGGATCGTCTGGTGGACGCGATCGTGGCATGGGGCGACGAAGCCGCAATTTCCGATCGGGTCAAAGCGCATCACGATGCGGGGGCCGATCATGTCTGCATTCAGGTGCTGCCTCCGGACGGCACTTCGATCCCTCTTGAGACGTGGCAACGCCTTGCCCCAGCGCTATTGAGCTGACCGGACTCTGGACTGGCCGATCGGGCCCTAGGCTGAGCGGGTGAGTTCTCCGTTTATGTTCAGCCGATCCCATATGTGGTCGGTCTCTCATGTGGATGCTCCCGAGATCGTTACCTCAGCCTGGATCGACGAGCAGCTTGCCGAAACCTATGAGCGAGTCGGCGTTCGTCCGGGGCTCCTCGAGTCCGTGGCTGGCATCAAGGCGCGCCGTTGGTGGCCCGAAGATGTCACGTTCGATGATGCTGCAGCTCGTGCCGGTGCGCTTGCGCTTGAACAGGCTGGAGTCGCTCCGGGTGAAGTCGACCTTTTGATTTCCACCTCAGTGTGCAAGCACCATCTCGAACCCAGCGTTGCTTGTGCTGTTCATAACCGTTTGGGGCTTTCAACCAGCGCCATGAACTTCGACCTTGGCAACGCGTGCTTGGGCTTCATCAACGCGATGACGATTGCCTCATCGATGATCGATGCGGGTCAGGTGAAGGTTGTGCTCATTGTCGATGGCGAAGGAAGCCGTCAACCCCAGACTCAGACCATTGCTCGCTTACAGGACCCGTCCTCTACTGTGAGCGACGTCTTCGACCAGTTCGCTTCGCTCACCCTTGGTTCGGGCGCAGCAGCGATGGTGATGGGTGGGCCGAGGCCCGGTTCGCATCAGTTCCTCGGTGGAGTCACCCGTGCCGCAACGAAGTATCACGACCTTTGCGTCGGTGATCTTGACGAGATGCGCACAGACACCGCAGCGTTACTCGAGTCGGGTCTCGATCTTGCGGAGGCCACCTTCAACGATGCCTTGGCCGATGGTTGGCAATGGTCGAACTGCGACACCTACATCCTTCATCAGGTCTCGGCAGTACACACCACAAAACTTTGTGAGTTGCTTTCGATCGATATCAATCGAGTGCCGCTTACCTATCCTGACTTCGGAAACATTGGTCCCGCTGCGGTTCCATACACGTTGTCGGTAACTGCTGATCGTCTGTCGCCAGGCGATCGTGTTCTGCTGATGGGTATCGGTTCTGGACTGAACTGTTCGGTCGCCGAACTGGTCTGGTAGTCGACCTTGTCGATCAACACCCCGTCCGCTGCTGACTGGGAACGGTGGGGGATTGATCCGGCGTGGCACCGAATGGTGGGTATTGAGCGACCCAATGCTGCCGATGTCGAATGGAGCATTCTCGACACCGGTGTTGGCGAACTCGGAACCGTTGTTTGCGTTCACGGGAATCCGACATGGGGTTATCTCTGGAAGGGCTTCCTCGAAACGCTGAGCCCTGAGTGGCGCGTTATTGCTGTCGACCAAACCGGTATGGGTTGGTCGGAACGATCCGCACCGCGCACGCTCGAGACCCGTGTCGCAGAACTCGTTGCGTTTTGTGAACAGCACACCTCAGGTCCTCTGGTTCTTGCTGCCCACGACTGGGGTGGCCCTGTTGCTCTTGGTGCAGTGGCTTCACTCGACGTGCAGGCCGTGATTCTTGGAAACACTGGTGTTGGGCTTCCAGAGCGGACCCCAATGCCGCCACTTATTTCAACGGCGCGACGATTTGTTGATCTCACCTGTCGGCGGAGTTCTGTATTTGTGAGCGGAACTGCGGCGATGACAGAGAAGCGGCATCGCGAAGCGCTTCGTGCTCCGTACCAATCGGCCGAACGTCGTGTAGCAGTTGCTGACTTCGTGGCCGATATTCCGATCTCAGAAAAAGATGTTTCGTGGAACGCACTCCAGAAGTCAGCGAACACCCTTTCGAATCTTGATGTTCCGCTTTTGCTTGTATGGGGTGGCCGCGATCGCGTGTTCCACGATCGGTTCTTGGCAGATCTTTTGCAGCGGGCCCCGCACGCCGCCGTCCATCGATTCCCTCAGGCCGCTCATCTCGTTCCGCTCGATGAACCAATGGCTGCAATCGCGTCGACATGGCTCAGAAATGTGCTCGGTCCCAAGCCCGCAGTTGAGCAATCAGCCCGAAATTCGCCAAGCAGCGATTCGTTCGTCCCCATGACCCGCGGATTGTTGTCTCGTTCCAACGATGACGACGCAGCGTTCACCGATCGCAATGGTGCTGTCTCTTGGAAGTCGCTTGCCCATGAAGCCACCGACATAGCGCGCATGCTTGTGCGGGCTGGCCTCTCGGTTGGCGATCGAGTCGCCATGCTCGTGCCTCCGGGTTCAGATCTCCTCGCTGCTTCATTCGGAGTTTGGCTTGCTGGCGGCGTGTTGGTCGTGGCTGATAGTGGACTTGGAGCGCGAGGTCTTCGAACAGTGCTTCGCGGAGCAAACTCGAAGTGGGTATTTGGAACCTCGAAAACTCTCACTGCCGCGAAAGCGTTGGGTTGGACCCCAGGCGCACGAATGATCTGCACCAGTCGATTCCCGCATGCGGTTTCACTGACGACACATCGTTCGTCAACTTCGATTGATCTTCCCGAACTTCGTCCCGAGTTTGAAGCTGCGGTTGTGCATACGTCGGGTTCAACTGGTCCGGCAAAGCCAGTTCGGTATCGGCACGGAGCGTTAGCCGCGCAGCGAGATGTCATTGTTGAATCATTCACGATGTCGGCAGAGCAAGGTTTCCTCACCTCCTTTGCACCGTTCATTTTGTTGGGGCCGGCACTTGGTGTGCCATGTGTACTGCCCGATATCGATGTCACAAAGCCTGCCGAACTCGATTTCGACCGTTTCGCTCGGGTCATCGAATCTTCGCAAGTCGATGTCGCATGGCTTTCGCCGGCGTCTGCTCGTCGCATCGTTGAAACTGCGAATGGACGAACGATCGAACTTCGTCTTGTGATGCTTGCGGGTGCCCCTATTTCAACCCATTTGGCGTCATCAATTGCGTTGGTGACAGGTGCTGACGTTCGATCACCATGGGGAATGACCGAGGCAATGCCTATTACCGATGGAGTTGGCGCGACAACATCAGTGGTCGACGGAACCAACACTGGCAAGCCTCTCGCTGGTGCTCAGGTAATGGTGCTTTCACTTGATAACTCAGCCCCTCACTCACTTCCGAATGGTGAGTGGGGCGAACTCGCGGTGCACGCGCCATGGATGTTTGATGGATACGACCAGCAGTGGGGAACCGAACATCACTCGGAATTCATAGTGAAGGGTCAACGATTCCACCGCACTGGTGATCTTGGCCTTGTCGATACCAATGGCGACCTTCATCAACTTGGTCGACTGCAACACGCGTTATTCATGGCAACACGAACGGTTCCGAGTGTTCTTGTTGAAGACCCGATCTCGACTGAACTCGGCCGACTGGTTGCGGCGGTGGGAATTGGCCCCGTTGGAACGCAGGTGATTGCGGTGGTGGTTCAGACAGAGGGAAAGCTTCGGCTCGCTAGTGCCGAGGTCACAGCGAAGGTTCGGCAATGCTCTGTTTTCGAAATCGCTGCGGTCTTGGAAGGTGAACTTCCCGTCGACATCCGCCATCAGTCGAAGATCAAGCGCGAAGTTCTCGCTGTCACTGCATCAGAGTTCTTGGCGGGACGATGAAAGTTCTTGTCACCGGGGGATCAAGCCTCCTCGGTCGAACCGTGGCGAACCTTCTTGTCGCTCGGGGCGAGGATGTGATCTGTTTCCAGCGAAGTGCATCGGGATCAAATGCTGTTGATGTTTTCGGAGATATCCGAGATCGTGCCGAGTTGTTCGCGGCTGCCGACGGCGTCGACGCTGTGGTCCACCTCGCCGCGCTCGTTGCACCCAAGGCGCCATGGGTCGACATGGTGGCGATCAACGTCGAGGGAACTCGCAATGCGCTGAATGCGGCAGTCGCCGGCGGTCGCTTCGTGTACATCTCGAGCCCATCGGTGGCATTCCACGATCAGGCAAGCGTTGGTGTGGGAGCTCTTACCGCCGATTATTCCGGTCGCGATGGCTATGCCCGATCAAAGGCTCTTGCCGAGAATGTTGTGCGTTCGGAGTCATCGATTTCTACGGTGATCCTTCGCCCCCATTTGGTGTGGGGTCCAGGCGATACGCAGCTCATCGGCCGAATCGTCGATCGAGCGCGTTCGGGGAAGTTGGTGCTGCCCGACGGGGGCCGAGCGCTCGTCGACACCACCTATCTCGATGATGCGGCCGCGGGACTTGTCGCCGGACTGGACCACTGCGTTGCCGACGACGAGGCCACAACGCGGTCGCTCGTCATCACCGGTGGTGAACCGAGGCCGTTGCGTGACCTGGTGTCGTCCATTCTTGAAGCTGCCGGCATTGAACGAATGCCGAGGTCAGTGCCGGCTCCCGTCGCCAGTCTTCTCGGTTCGCTGATTGATCGGGTCTGGCCGGGGTCAGAGCCTCCTCTCACCCATTTCGCCGCTCGGCAACTTTCGGTGGCCCACTGGTTTGATCAGCGTGAGACAAGAAGGATCCTCGGTTGGGAGCCGACGGTTGGACTCGATGAAGGCTTCGCTCGGCTGCGAGCAGCGTTCGCCATTTCGGGCGATTCTCGTCACACCTAGGGGAATGTGCCCTTAGAGGGTTGATTGGCCCGGGGTATTTGTTACTATCGCCATAGGAGAAATTATTTCGACCATCCTCCTGGAGCCCCCTGATGGCCAGCACTGAACTTGATCTTGACCTCGGCCGGTACAAACTCGGCTGGAGCGACGCTGAGGATTACGTCTTTAAGCCCAAACGTGGCCTCGACGAAAACATCATCAAAGAGATGTCGTGGATGAAGGGCGAGCCCGACTGGATGCGTGACTACCGCCTCAAGTCCTACGCACAATTCCTGAAGCGTCCGATGCCCAATTGGGGCGGCGACATGTCCGAGATTTTCTTCGACGACATTTTTTATTACATCAAGCCGACCGATCATCAGGTCGATGCATGGGATGAACTTCCCGACTCAGTGAAGGAAACCTACGAGAAACTCGGCATCCCCGAAGCCGAACGTAAGTACCTCGCTGGCGTTACTGCGCAGTACGAATCTGAGGTTGTGTACCACAAGAACCGTGAAGATCTTGAAGCTCAAGGCGTCATCTTCACCGACATGGACACCGCTCTTCGTGAGCATCCTGAAATCGTTCGTGCATACTTCGGCACGGTTATCCCTTCTAACGACAACAAGTTCTCCGCACTCAACTCCGCAGTGTGGTCTGGTGGCTCATTCATCTATGTGCCGCCGGGCGTTTCGGTCGAAATGCCGCTGCAGGCCTACTTCCGTATCAACGCGGAAAACATGGGTCAGTTTGAACGCACGCTGATTATCGCCGACGAAGGCAGCCAGGTTCATTACATCGAAGGCTGTTCGGCGCCGGTGTATACCTCCGACTCGCTGCATTCAGCAGTTGTTGAAATCATCGTCAAGCCCAGCGCACGAGTGACCTACACGACCATTC